>RFJF01000910.1 GCA_003695455.1 Chloroflexota bacterium | reverse complement strand
CTGAACGGGATTTGCACAATTTTGTCCAGATATTCGTAGCCGGTGATTTCCGCCTCGGTCAGCACTTTGCCGTAATATTCTTCCACGGCCTGGGTGATGATGCGCGCGTCAATCGCCAGAAACACAATGAAACGGTTCAGTTCCAGCAGGAGTTTGGTTGCCTCCAGCACTTCCACCGCCTTGCGCGGCTCGCAGCGGTCCAAATCGTCAATGAACACAATAACCTTGCTGTCGCGCGGCAGTTCTTCGGCAAAATCTTTCAGGTCGCTTTTGATGCGGCCCATAAAACCGATGTCCTGCTTGTAATCCTGCGCGGCGAACATATCCACCACCCGCTGGCTGGCAGAGGTGGAAAACAGTTTGACCAGTTGCGGCAGCAGCAGAGCCAGAAAGGTGACAATTCCACCGGCGGCGACGACAGGGTTGACAATCAGCAGATACACCACGGCCAGCGCCAGCCCCACCGAAATCAGCAGATACGGCAGAATCCGGCGCCGGAGCTGGCGCCACTGCTGTTCCAGATTGCGCTTGAAGTTGAATTTGAGCTGCCAGTACCAGCCCAGTTCGTTTTCCAGCGTGCCAAAAATCTGCTCCACCAGCCCGGCCCACAGCTTGTCGCTGCCGTTGTAATCCCAGGCCTCAAATTTGACCAGCACCGTTTTGGCCGCCAGCGACGGCCCGCCGCCCGGCGAATCCTGAATTGCGCCCGCAATTTTATCCATCAAAAATGATTTGCCGGTGCCCCACGCGCCGTAAATGCCGATGGTCAGCGGCGGCTGGGTGTCTTTGTCGCGGATGAGGCGCACAAAGGCGTCCACGTAATTGCTGAAGCCCAGCCGGTCCGGCCCGCCGATCAAATCGTTGGCGGCGGTCAGTTCGCCGGTGGGGGTGTGTTGGCGCACAAAACGCACCGGCTCGATGACCAACTCCACGTCGAGCGCATCGAGGATGGGCTGAATGGGCAGGCAGACCGTGCCGGCTTCGTTGTAGCCCGCAATCACGCCCACCAGCCGGAGCGTGTCCGCTTCCAGCACCGGCGCGCCCACATCGTACTTGCCGGAAAAATCCGGGCCGGCCACCAGAAACGTGTTTTTCAGCAAAATGTCGCGCCCGGCGTCGTCGGTGAATTCAACCGGCGTGCCGGTCCGGCCGATGGCGGCCTGCGAGTAACCCGTGCCGCCGCCAAATTTGATAACCGCCATATTTTCAAGCGGCGCGGCAACGCCGGAGATGGGCTGCCGGTTGGGCAGGGTTGACAGAAACGCGCGTTCCCCCGCCAGCGAAGCCAGCGCCGCCAGCCCAAATTCCGGTTCGAACAGGCCCCGGCTGACCGCGCCGATGCTTTCGCCGGCGGTGGTGGGGTCGGGCTGGAAAATTTCTGTGCCTTCCGGGATGTCGCCGCCGGCCAGCAGCAGCCGGGGTTCGCTGGTGGCCCGGTCTGTGACCAGCGCGGTGATGGTGCGGCGCGGCAGGGCCGCCGCCTGCAGCGCGATGCCGGGCATCACCGCATCAAAGCGCTGGCGGGGGCCGTCCGGCTCACCGTAGGGGGAAATCAACTCGGCGGGCGGCGCGGATTCATCTTCCGGGGGTTGGGGTAAATCAGTGGGGAATTCAATCTGTTCGGTGATTTTCTGCTGGGCGGCGGAAAAATCAAACGCTGTTTGCGTTTGCTGGGCGGCAGAACTGGAATCCGCTTTTTGCGCGCGCGGCCCCAAATTCACCAGTTGGGCAAACATTTCCGCCCCCAGCGCGTCCAGCTCCGCCGAGGTGCCGGTCAGGTAATCGTGAATGTCCACGTCCAGCACGGGCCGGTTGAGCGGCTGCGGGTCGTTGAAATACCAGACGCGGTTTTGACCAAAATTGGTCAGCAGGCCGTATTCGATGCCGGCGCGTTTGGCGTAATTCATCAACTCCGTGTCAAAATTGCGCTCGCTGCTGAGCGGCCCGCGCAAATCCCGCACACCGACCACCATCCGCAGGTCGCGGTACTCGGCCACCAGCGGCGACATCTCATTTTGAAAATTGCGGAACGGCGATTCTTCCACAATGCTCACCCGCCAGCCCAGCGCCTCCAGCGCGGGGCGGACAAACGTGTAGGCAATTTCGTCGGCGGGCAGGTCAGATGCCTTTTTGCTGCCGGCAATGTCGTCGAACCGGGCCACCAGTTGGGCAATCTCGTTGTAGCCGGGGCGGCGGTCACGCAGCCGGGCGGTCACATCGGGCGATACATTGGGCGCTTCAGACGCTTCAATTGAACTGTCGGCCATGGGGCGGCTCCTTTGAAAACAGGAATCAGGGGTCGGGAGTCAGGAATTAGGGGGTGGTGCCTCCGTAGAGACGCCCAATTTGGGCGTCTCGACTCTCTGTTACCTGCGGAATTTTCATTCATCGTTGTTGTGCTGCCAGGGATTGTCCGGATTCTTTGAAAATAATCCCCTTCCCGGTCAGCAATTCCAAATTTGGGCGTGGTGGTTCATTTGCATCCAGTGGCAACTTTACAAATTCACCAGTTTGCACGCCCTGTTAACGCGTAAAACGTGAAACGAAATGTGCGATTGTTAATCTACTGAAATAACAGATTTTTGCAACAAGGGTGGCGCACTTTGTGCAACCACCCTTGTTTTTAGAGTCACTTCAAAACCAACGGCAGATAAACGTTGTATTGGGATATTCCGTTCCAAAATCCTCCGGTTACCGAGAAATTGCCGTTGCTCATGGCGGACGTTCTGGCATCAAACTGCCCAATAGTACCGGAGACGCTGTAATTTGGGCCGGAACTCGTGCCGCCACCGCCGTCAATCGTCCACCACGGAATGGCGTATGTGGGTCCGCCTGAGGCCAGTGCTGTCGCGGTGAGCCATAGCGTAGCTACCACAACAACAACTGCCATCCATTTGACCGGTATGAATTTACGTTTATTGTCCATTATTCGTCGCTCCTGTTTCCGTGCCTAACGCTGCGTCCGTCTGAAAATCCAGCCCCATTATTTCCGGTTGACCGTATCCCTGCGGATAAAGATAT
>RFJF01000909.1 GCA_003695455.1 Chloroflexota bacterium | reverse complement strand
GCACACTGCCTGCACAGATTTACTCCGGCTTGAGCAGCAACGTGCCCCAGGTGGTAGGGTTGCGCCAATCCCGGCGCGGGGCGGTTGAAATGATGCACTCCTGATTGTTGCTGTCCGGGGAATCGTTATCGTTGATGGCGGCCACAACCCCCAGCCGGTCACCAGGGCGGGCAATGGTTCCCAGTCCGGCCCACGGCAACGCTGCTTCTACCAGGTAGCCGGTATCGGTGGGGGCTGCTGCCACCCGCGCCCCGGCCGGCGCCCCCGATGTGAGCGTACTCAACTGCCACAGCGCGGCCCGTGGTGCATCTGGCTGCGGCAGTATATCAATTTGAACATCATCGCTGCTGAGCTGGCTCTGGTCAGCATCGCCGGCCAAATCCAGATCGAGCAGAAGCTGCACCGAATCTCCCAAAAATATCCGGTCATCGCTGCCGGTGTAGGGCAGCAGGCCATCGTCATTTACATCAAACGCCACGTACAAAAAAGTGTCATCGTACGCAAACTGAACCCGCCCGCCCAAATCTGCCAGCGCACCGGCATCCGGGTAGCGAACCGCACAGCCGGCATCGTGGGTGATGCCAGACATCGGCACAAACGGCGGCAGCGCAGCCCAATCGGCAACAGAGCCATCAATTTGCAGCGTGCCGGAAATTACCCGGTTGGCCGTAAATTCACCGGCATCTGCCGCGCGTTCAACCGGCGTTTCTGACGCCGCCAGCACGTTTACCACCACATCATTCTGCGGCGGCTCGGCAACAACAGGCCGAGCCGGGGGCGGCTGGCTGCCCGGGCTACCCGGCGTGAGGCTCAACCCCAAAAAACAGGCGTCGCCCACGGTCAGTGTGGCAAAATGAAACGGCTGTTCGGCGCGCAAACTGAGCGTTTGCGTTTGTCCCGGTCCCACCTCAATTTGCTGCCGGCTGGTGGTTGCCCCGGCCGGGTTCAACCCCTGCCACAATCCGTAACCGGGCCGGTCCCGATTGAACAGCGTGGCGTCGAGCGCCTCCACACGGGCCTGCAATTCCCGGAAATCAAAGTGAAGAATCCCGTTTTTGATTGCCAAATCCGGCGTGCCGTCGCCGTTGCAATCTTCCAGCGTGTAGGCCGGCGTGCCAAAAATACCTTGCGGGTCTGCGGTAAGTTTCACCGATCCCTGCGCACTCTGCCCAAAATCAACGGTTTTGCCGGGCGCGGGCGCGGTGCTGAATAGTCCGGTATCGGCCAGAATATTGGCCGGCGGCAGCAACACCGCGCCAATCTCCGGCTGCTCAACGTCATTGCGCGCATTTTCAAGCCAGGTTTGCGCCGTTTCCGCCAACGCCAGCGCCGAACCCGGCGCATCGGCAGAGGTCATCCAGCGCGCCTGCCCGCCGGCAACCGGCTGGGTGACCCCGCCTACCGTCACGTCCAAACTCCCGTTGTCCGGCACAGACAACCCCAGCACCCACTCCAACGGGCTGTTCGCCTCCCGAACAATGGCAAAGCGGGCATTTTTGCCGTTCACGGTTCCAAACGCGGTTTGTACCGTGAGCAAATTTGTTCCCTCGCCAGAAGCCAGGTCAACCACCAGCGTGCCGCCGTTTTGAGCCGTTTCCACCGCCAGCGAGTCGCCATCGGGGATTTGCCGGATTTGGGGCAGTTCTGCGCCGCGCAGCAGTTCCAGCGTTTGCCGGCTGCCCAGCCGGAGAATGGCCCGGCCGGCATCGTCAACGGCCAGCCCCTGCCCCGGCAGCAGATTGGCAACCTGCTCGGCAGCAGAAACGGCCTGCCGGCGGCCGTCGGCCAACACAAATACGCCCTCGCGGGCCACTTCCAGTTCGGCGGGAACGGTGTTTTGGGCCGGCATGCCTTCCGGGCCAGGCGGCGTGTTGTTGGGCATACAGGCTGCCAGAAACGCCGTCTGCAAAATGAGCCAAAACGGGATGAAAATTGGTAATTTTGATTTCATTTTCTGTTCTGTTTTTCAAATTGATTTGGGTGTGTTTCATTTGAGTTGGAGAGGGAGAAGAAGTTGGGGGGAACACCCCCCCAGTCCGCGGCGCTTTTCGATTCATTTTAAACGCACCCAATTGATTTTGCACCGGGTCTCGATTTTACACGAGGACGGGGCAGGTGGCAAAGAAAATTGCGGCGGCGTTCCGGCGACTGGGGCGGGTTGTGGTATAATTTGGGCACAATGACGACCATCCGAACTTTCATTGCGATTGAATTATCTGACGCCGCCAGAACCGCGCTGGCCGGGTTGCAAAACCGGCTCAAAACTATCTCGCCGCCGCACAGTGTGCGCTGGACGGCGGTGCAAAACATTCACCTGACGTTGCATTTTCTGGGCGATACTCCTGCTGAAAATATTGATGCGATTGGGCAGGTGTTGCAGGCTGCCGCAGAAACCGTGCCGCCGTTCGAGGTAAATTTGGGCCGGCTGGGCTGTTTTCCAAACACGCGCCGCCCGCGGGTACTGTGGGCGGGCCTGATGGACACGCCGCCCGCCCTGCCCGAATTGCACCGGCGGTTGGGCGTGCAGTTGGCTCAGGAAATTGGGTTTGCCCCGGAAACGCGCCCCTACGCGCCGCATCTCACGTTGGGGCGGGTAAAAAACGGCATCCCGGCCCGGCATCTGCGGCAGTTGAGCCAGGCCATTGAGCAGGCACAACCGGGGGTGGGCAAACTGGCTACCCTGCACGTGGCAGAAATCCGGCTGATAAAAAGTCAACTGAAGCCCACCGGGGCAATTTACAGCCCGCTGCATACGGCCCGGCTGGGCGGGTAACCAGGCAAAAATTGAGCAAACAGGCAGGTTTTCTTTTGGCGACTGCGCCAACCTGTGTTACCATGCCGCTATTGAATCAAAATTTTCAGCCCCCAGTTAAATTTAGTTGGAGAAGAATTTGGAAGAATCGTTGAACGCCAATGAGCTGGCCCACACAATTGTTGATTTGATTGTGGGCAAAAAAGCAGCGAACGTGGTTCTGCTGGACATGCGTGAGGTCACACTGCTGGCCGATTATTACGTGCTGTGCGATGGCGCCTCAAAACGGCAAATTGATGCCGTGGCCGATGAACTGCTGGAGAAGCTCAAAAAGGCCGGCTCGCAGCGGGCCATTGTAGAAGGCAACGCTGAGTCCGGCTGGATGCTGGTTGATTTTGGCTCGGTAATTGTGCATATTTTCTCCCCGGAAAAACGGGCGTACTACCAACTTGAAGAATTGTGGAAAGACGCCCCGATTGTTGTAAAAATAATGTAGGAAATTCCCTTGAATCCAACCCAAAAAAACAGCGACCCGGTTGGTTGCGGGCTGTTGGGGTGTTTGGGCGGGGTGCTGCTGGGACTGGTTGGCGGCGGCATTCTGCTGGTTGCGGCGGCATTGTTGGCCGCGGTTAACGCCACCGTCAACCTGCCCGCCTCGCCGGCCAACACGCCAGATTTGAGCGCCACACTTGAAGAGGGTTTTGTGAATCGCTACGTTGAGCAGCCCCCTGAAGGGCAGGTAGCCATTGATTTGCAACCTGGAAATCAGGTGCAAATCGCCGCCGACACCTCAGTGGAGGTATTTGGGCTGGTGGTTCCGGTGCAGGTGGTTGGCCTGTTGCAACTTGAATTGGCCGGGCCGCAATCCATCCACGTTTCTTTAAAAGATACGCAGGTATTTGGCGTTGAACTCGATGTGTCTGATATGTTCACGGAAGATGTGCAAGCCATTAACCAGCAGCTTGACGAGATGGTGGGCGAATTTTCCGCCACGCTGGGGGTTCCGGTTGAGTTGACCAAACTGGAAACCACCGATTCGCAAATCCGCATTGAGGCAAAAGAGGCGCAATGAAAAAATGGGGGGGGTTGGGGTTGATAACCGGCACCGCAGTTGGGCTGGTGCTGCTGGGTTTGCTGTGGTGGTTTATTCAGCCAACACTTCCGGTCACCGCGGCCCAACCACCGGCCATTCCGCCGGACGCAACAATTTTCATTTCAGAACGCACACTCAGCCGGCTGGCCTCCGATTCGCTCAACGCGCCGGCAGCCATTGATTTTTCGGCCAACGGGCAGGTGCAGGTTTCTACCCGAACCGAGGTGCTGGGGCTGGAGCCGGTGGTGCATGTGAACCTCTATCTGGCCCTGGAAGGCACCACCGTAACCAGCCGGCTGCAATCGGTGCGGCTGGGGTTTCTGACCATTCCCGGTGACTGGCTGCCGCAAAAGGCGCATCAAATGGCGGCTTTGGTAGGGCAGGCCATTGAAACACAAACGCCGCCGGATTTCTCGCTGGTGGGGCTGTCAACCACACCCGGCGGCGTCACGGCGCAACTCAAGTGGACCGGCCGGCACTGACCGACCCAAAAATCATTTGGCGCTGACGGAACTCCGTGCTATACTTGAGCCGGTGTTTAATTTACAAAAAATTTGCTGCGCAGATTTGTTACACATGCACACATCTTTATTTAAGGCACACATAGCCGCCGCTGTTTTGGGCGGCTTGCTCATTTTGACCGCCGGCTGTTCTGCCCCGCGAACCCCGCAACCCGCCGAACCGGCAGCCCCGGCAGCTGCACCGTCGCCGGCTG
>RFJF01000908.1 GCA_003695455.1 Chloroflexota bacterium | reverse complement strand
TTGGAAGAGGAACAGCAAGAACAAGTAGACGAAGAACAGCAAGAACAAGTGGATACCGATGAAGAACAACAAGTGGATGAAGACACAGAAGATGCTGAGTTAGAAGTAGATATAGATGTAGAAGACGCGCAGAACTTGATGGGTGACAAAAAAGAACTGGACCAACTGGAGCAAAGTGCAGAAGCCGGTCAGGAAGAAGCGTTGGATGAGGAATCTTTGGAAGAAGAGGAGGTTGAAGAATCAGAAATAGAAGAAGAAGAGGAAGATGATTTTGATGCTGAAGAAGAACAAGCCAGAGACGAGGTAACGGCCGAGGAGAATGAACCTGACTGGGCACTGTCTGCATTGTTGGAAGACCTCGAGCCGATTGGCGGCAAACCGTATGTGCAACGCCTGTCAAACGACGTGAAAGAAGTTGTGGATGTGGAAAAGAAAGAACTTTCCGACACGCTTAGTAACGCCAGTAAAAAACGCGCCGCCACCGCCCGGGTGGCCCGCGTTGAACCGGGCATCCCCGGTCTGAAAGGAGTCTCGGAAGATATTTGGCTCAAACCGCTCGACGGTCTGATTTCTGCGCAGCGGCAAACAGAGGAAACCGATCAGGCACAAACGGAGTTGCCTATTCAACGGCAATCCGCAACCGATGGGAGTTTTGAGGTCGAAGATAAAGTGGAACAACGTTTGATGCAGCAAAAAAGCAAAGGCCGCTCTTTGCCGGATGATGTTCGCACCGATATGGAATCTCGCTTTGGGGCCGATTTCAGCAACGTGCGGGTTCACACTGGCTCAGAAGCAGCGCAGTTGAGCGAATCTCTCAATGCCCAGGCATTTACGCACGGCAACCACATATTTTTCAACGCCGGCAAAGGTAATTTTGATACCGCTGATAATAAACGTCTGCTGGCCCACGAACTGACCCACGTCATCCAACAGATGGGATACGGGAAAAAAGATGATACAAGCAATGGATGAAGCGGTGCGGCAGTTGCTCATCCGTGAACTGCCCATCACAAACAATGAAATTGATATTGCCTTTGAACAACCCAAACGCGAATGGTCGGCGCGGCTGAACCGGCCCACGCTCAATCTGTTTCTGTACGATATCCGCGAGCATCTGAAAATGCGGGGGTCGCACCAGTGGAAGGTTGAACGCCTGCCCAACGGCACCGCCTTGCAGCGCCGCCCGCCGGTAAAAATCAAGTTGAGCTACATGATTACCGCTTGGGCCACCAACTCTGATGATGAACACAATCTGCTGTCCCGCGCATTGATGGCCTTTTTCCGGCAGCCCATTATGCCCCCGGAATTGCTGCCGGACGAGATTCGGGAGCAGTCATCTTATGTTGAGTTAGAGGTGTCCCGCGAGGATACTGCCCACAAGCCGGTTGATGTCTGGACAGTGCTGGACAACGACCTGCGGCCCTCAATTACATTGATGCTCACCGTAACCGCAGACCCGTACCGGCCGATTGTGACGCCGCTGGTTCGCACCCGCGAGTTGAAAGTTGGGCAGGCTGCAACACCTTCGACAAAGGAACTCGTGGAAAACGCTGCGCCGGATGTTTTCTGGACCATCGGCGGAACCATTCACACCAGCAAACCGCTGGAGCAACTTCAGGTGACGCTGGTTGAGAAGGGGCGTACCGTTCAGCTTCAGGATGAAGGCAGGTTTGCAATCGGGCGACTCCGAACCGGGAGTTACACGCTGGAGATACAATCCGGAAACGCGAAACCTGAGCGCCACAAACTTATTGTGCCGGCGCCTGATTATGATATTAACGTGTAATTTAGCAGGAAAGGAAAAACATTTGAGATTCAAGTTTAAAGACAGCCATCATTCAATGCACCCTTGTTGATATCTATTAACACACAAACACAAAAATGTAGTCAAAATTCAGGAGATCACAATGCCAGAATATTTATCACCCGGAGTCTACGTGGAAGAGGTTGACCGCGGACCAAAACCCATTGAGGGTGTGGGCACGGCGATGGCCGCTTTTGTTGGCTTCACAGAAAAGGCAGAACTTGTTGAGGAAATTGATGGCGAATTGGTAACCACCGATTTGCTCAATAAACCTCAACTGGTTACCAACTGGACCCAGTTTGTAGAACGTTACGGCGAATTTGTGCCCGGCGCATACTTGCCCCAGTCGGTGTACGGTTATTTTAACAACGGCGGCTCGCGCTGCTACGTGCTCAGTGTTAAAACCATTCCGCGGGCCAAAACGGCCCTGCTTAACAGCGATGGCAAACCTCAACTCATTGTTCAATCTAAACAGGCGGGGTACGAAGGGTTGCGGTTGCGGGTAAAGGTTCAGGATGCGCCGCAAATTTCTGCCGGCACCCGAAAGAAAACTACTGCCAAAGCCGCCGACGATAAAGCCGATGCCGCCTCTGACGAAACCCCCGATGCCCCCGCCAACGGCAAAAACTCGTTCACATTTGTTGTCGAACGGCAAACCATCAGCGGGCGCTGGAAAACCGAGGAGGTGTTACCCGAGGTCCAACTGCTGGAAACGCAGGACAACGGCGCCAAAAAAGTTCGGGTGGCCTACAGAAACAACAAAGCCTCGCAGTGGGTTGATATTTTGGTCCCGCCCAACCCGGCGCCGCTGGCCAAACTGTGGCCCAAAGATCAGGAGCAATCGCTCAATATTGAAGCCCGGCAACTGCCGGCGGCCACCACGCAGGATTTTCAGGGGCAGGTTACCGAGCGCACCGGCGTGGAAGGACTGGAAGTTCTGGATGATGTGACAATGGTTCTGGTTCCTGACCTGATGGCCACTACTCCGGGGCAGGAATTAGACCTGGAGCAGGTCAAAGCTGTTCAGACAATGATGATTGCCCACTGCGAAAGACTGGGCGACCGGGTAGCCATTCTGGATGCGCCGCCCAATATGTCGCCCCAGGCTATCAAAAAATGGCGCATGGATACCGCCGGCTACGATTCAAGCTATGCCGCGCTCTATTACCCCTGGATTACCATTATGGACCCGGCTACCAACCAGCCCATCAACATTCCGCCGTCAGGGCATATGGCCGGCATTTGGGCGCGCAACGATAACACCCGCGGGGTTCACAAAGCCCCGGCCAACGAAGTTGTGCAGGGCGCAATCGGTCTGGCCTACAACACAACCAAAGGCGAGCAGGATACGCTGAACCCCATCGGCGTTAATTGCATCCGCGCCTTTCCAGGACGCGGCATCCGGGTTTGGGGTGCGCGCACGCTGACCAGCAACCCTTCGTGGCGTTACATCAACGTTCGCCGGCTCTTTAACTACGTTGAAAAATCCATTGAAAACGGCACCCAGTGGGTGGTATTTGAACCCAACGACCGCGGCCTGTGGGCCAGAGTTCGGCGTGATATTACCGCCTTTCTCAAAACCGTCTGGCGAGACGGCGCCCTGTTTGGCAGTACGCCGGAAGAAGCCTTTTATGTGAAGTGTGACGACGAACTCAACCCGCCCGAATCGCGTGACCTGGGCCGGTTGGTTGTGGAAATTGGTTTGGCCCCGGTAAAACCGGCCGAATTTGTCATCTTCCGCATTAGCCAGTGGGCCGGTCCCGGTTCTGAATAGTAAACAGAAAGGATAGATAATCATGGAAAACCCGCTAACCGTTGCCAGATTTGGTGTTGAAATAGATGGCAAAGTGTCAGAAGGTAAATTTACGGCGGTCAAGGGAATTCTTCACGGTAACGAGGTTATTGAAAGCCGTGTGACAGGCAGCGGCGGCCAGTCGTTAACGGTCATAAAACAACCCGGAACCGCATACTGGTCACCCGTTGAACTGACCGTGGCCGTAACCTCTGATGTTTCTGCCAATGACTGGATCAAGGAAACAATGGACGGCGGAATAGACAGCGCCCGCGTAGACTGGTCCATTGTGGCGTATGACCAAACCGAAACCGAAGTGGCTCGCTGGAATATGGAAAAAGCCTGGATCAGCGAAATCCGCTACTCAAATCTGGACGCCGCCGCCAATGATATTCAGTACGAAACATGGACCGTGGTTCATGAAGGAATTTACCGCGAAGCATAATTGACGTTTTACCCAGGAGGTATTGTTTATGGCTGCAGAAGACCCACAAGTTGCATTTAGATTTGAAGTTGAGTTTGGCGACTGGATGAAAGACATTGTGGCCTATCAGATAGAAGGAATGGGCTACAGTGTGGAGGTGATTGACAACCGCTTTACGGCGGGCACCATGGAATCTCCCGTTCAAAAGTTGGCCGGACGTTTAAACTGGCAAGACCTGATCATCCGGTATATGGCTACCAGCGGTACCATCAGCGTTTGGAACTGGCGTAAAGAGGTGAACGATAACGGCCCGGCCGGTGCCCGCGCCAACGGGAGTATCAAGGCTCTCAACCGGGCCGGCGATGTGATTGCCCAATGGGACGTTGAAGACGCCTGGGCCGCCGAGGTATCCGGCCCGGACATGGATACCAGCGTGTCAGACATTATGATTGAACAGGTCAAAATTGTTCACGGCGGGATAACCCGCGTGGCTTGATCCCACGGCGGAAATGAGGCAGGGATGTCTGCCTGATCAACATCCCTGCCCCACCGCCAACCCATCAGTAGTGTAAGATCAGACAAGGCTTGCACAAAATGACAGACAAAACACCATATTTGGAAAAAAACTTTGCTATTGAGTTAACCACCCGGGCCGGAGAGCCGCTGGGCTACTTTAGCACCATTACCGGCGGCTCAATGAGCATTGTGGTGGTTGAGCACACCCTGATGCAGGATAAAGGTGGTTCACGGGGTATTTATATTCCCACCTGCACTAGTTTTGAGCCTGTCACCTTGTCATTTGGCGTAACCGACAACATGGGATTCTGGAAATGGTGGGGCGAAATGGCCAATGGTAAAAGGAACCGAATTGACATCAGTATTTTTGCCACGGATCCCAAGGGCGACTTAAAGGGTCAGTGGAATCTGGAAGATGTGTGGCCGTCGCGCATCTCCGGTTTCCGGTTTGATGTTGACAGCGGCAACTATTTGTTGGCCTCGGTCACATTGGTTGCAGAAAACATCGAGCGGGTTAAATAGATATCGAGGCTAAATATGGGTAGAAATGTTAATTCTAAAGCGACTGCAGAATTTTCCGAAGCCGACCCTTACGTTGAGAACAGTTTTGGGGTTGTCTTGTCTTACGACAAGAGCAACATTGGCACCTTCACCCGTGTCAGCGGTGGAGCCGTAGAGATCACGGTCATCGAATACACCCTCAATATGAAAGGGCGTGGTTCACAGGGGCTGCTCATCCCCGGCGCATCCGGCCCGGAACCGGTAACGCTCTCGTACGGGGTTACGGATGACATACGTTTTTGGCAGTGGTGGACTGACATGGCCAACGGGAAGGCGCACAAGCGGGTAAACCTCAGCCTGGTTGCCTTTGGGCAGGTGTACAAAGAAGGCAATAAAAGTAAAAGAAAAATAGCCGAATGGCATCTGGAACATGCCTGGCCGGTCAGGATATCCGGCTTCAATTTTGATCTCGACAGTACCTCGGCGTTTATTGCCGAGGTGACGCTGGCGGTTGAAAATATAAACCGGGTAGTAACTGGCGAAAAAGTAACGATGTCAACAAGAGAAATAACCACCAATGTGACGATTGAAGGAACCAAACAAACAACCAAAACTGAAATCACTATAGACAACTCAAAGGACAAAGAAGAAACGGTTAAAGCTGACGTGTCTGCCAGTAAAAGTATCGGCTATGATCTTGGTTATGGTTCATAA
>RFJF01000907.1 GCA_003695455.1 Chloroflexota bacterium | reverse complement strand
CTGGTGGTGGATGTGGAGCCGCATGAAAGACTGTGAACGCGCCCCCGGTGTGTGCGACAACGTGGCTTTTGCCACCGCCCCCAGTTGGGAAGGCAAAGGTGAACCGCGAACGTACGGGCACGTTTGGCCCATGGGCATCAACAAATATTCCAAAAATCAGGAAGCGGCCTGGGAATACATGAAATGGATTCACAGCGCCGATGTTCAAAAAGCCATCATCACCGACAAAAGCTCGCCGGAAGTCAGTTCCAACGTGGCAACCCGCTTGTCGGTGTTGAATGATTCGGAAGTAAATGCAGCGAATGCCGGCCTGCCGGCAGTTGGCGCCGCCATTCTGGCCGATGCGCGCACGAACCCCATCATCCCCGAATGGCTGGAGATTTTGAGCATTCTTGAAGTTGGTATCAATGATATGGCAGCCAGCGACGCCGACATTCAGGCTACGTTGGATCAAATGGCCGCAGACGTAGAAGCCATTATGGAACGCGGCGGCTACTACAATAAATAGCCGGTAATCCTTCCCGCTGTTGCAAATAACACAACCCCTTCACCCCTTCGCTAACGCGAATCCCCTCCTGGTGACCAGGGGGGGATGGGTGAAGGTTACTCTTGAGGAGGGAGATAATGAGCAAGCATTTGCCGCGCCTGCTGGTACCGGTGGGCGCCGCGATACTGGTTCTGTTTTTTATGCCCTGGCTGCCCCCAAACATCACCGGTCAGGATTTGGCCGCCGGCTATGTGAGTGGTGTAGAAGGTTTTGGATTTTTCTACCTGAACCTGCTTTGTGCCGTACTAATCATCGGCGCCGGCGTGTTTCTGTGGAGAAACAAGTATAACAAGCTCGCCTCGTTTGTGGCCGTAGTCAGCAGCGCCGTGGCGTTGATGGTCACTTTTTTTGGTATGTCAACATTGGCCAGTCCGGTAATTCTCAACATTGATTTTGTGAATCTGGCTATGTATGGTTTTTGGGGAATTATGGCCGCCAGTATCGTTGGGTTTATTGCCGGTTTTGCCAGCTTTGCCCGTAAGGCCGATAACTTCAAGTTTTTGCTGCTCTCGCCGGCGGTGCTGGTGGTGGCAGTGGTCACGGCCTACCCGTTGGTCAATACCTTTATTTTGAGCTTCCGCGAATGGCGGCTGGACCGGTCACCCCGGCCGGAAGGATTTGTAGGGCTTGAAAATTACCTCCGCGCATTCGATGACCGTTTCTTCTGGAACAGTGTGTATGTAACCATCACGTTCACAGTTATTTCTGTGGTTCTGTCGGTAGTGTTGGGTTTGGCAATGGCGTTGATTCTGCAAAAACCCAGCCGCATGAATACCATTGTCAAAACCACGCTGATTTTTCCCTTTGCCGTGGCGCCGGCGCTCAAGGGTTTTTCGTGGCGTTTCATGCTGAACCCCTCCTGGGGCGTGTACGATTCGATGATTGACTCAGTGTTCCCTTTCATGGCCGATGTGGTGTGGCTGGCGAACCCCTTTTGGGCGCAGTTCTGGCTGGCAATATCGGAGGTGTGGGGCTGGGCGCCGTTAATCGCCCTGATGTTTTTGGGGGCGCTGGGGTCCATTTCGCCGGACATTTTTGAAGCCGCCAAAGTAGAAGGGGCGAATAATTTTGAATTGTTCCGATTTGTCACCCTGCCGTTGCTGAAACCGGTCATCATTATTGTCACACTGCTCAAAACTATTTTCTCATTAAAAATGTTTGATCAGGTGGTAACCATGACCGGAGGCGGGCCGGGCCGGGCAACCCAAACACTTAATTACTACGTTTATCTGAATGGGTTTAGGTTTATAGATATGGGGTATGCCAGCGCTCTGGCCTACCTGTTAATTATCGCTCTCACCATTTTTGCCATTTTCTACGTGCGGGCGCTGTACGGCAAGGAGGGAATCTGACAATGCAAAACTACGTGCTCAAAAAGCGCATTTCCCGGATTCTGGAAATCATTGCGGCGCTGGCCTGCCTGTTTTTTGTGCTGTTCCCCATTTACTGGCTGGCCATTACGGCCTTCAAACCAGAGCAGTACGTCTACACTAACGCCATTATTTTTCCACCAACGCTGGCCAACTTTTACGCCATCTTTGGCGAAGCGCTTGATTTTTCACCGTACCTGATTAACAGCATTGTTATTTCTTCGGCAACTGTATTACTGGCCCTTCCGATGGCGGTTATGGCCTCGTACGTGTTGTCTCGCTACGCCTTTAAAGGCACTACCGCTATTCTGATCTGGTTTTTGTGCACACAATTTTTGCCGCCGGTGGTGGTGGTCATTCCGTTTTTCACGCTGTTTCGCCAGCTTGGTATTATTGATACCCGGATTTCACTAATCATCATCAATCTGTCGCTCACGCTACCGTATGCCATCTGGATGCTCAAGGGATTTGTTGACGCGTTGCCCACCGAAATTGAAGAGGCTGCCCAGGTTGACGGCTGCACCGAGTTCCAGGTGTTGCGCCGCATTACCCTGCCGCTGATGATGCCCGGGGTGATTACCACTGCCGTGTTTTCTTTTATCATTGCCTGGAACGAGTTTTTGTACGCACTGGTACTTACCCGAGACAATGCCACCACCATGACCGTTGGCTTGCTAGCCACTCAAACTCACCGGGGGGTGCAGTGGGAATGGATGGCCGCCGCCGGCCTTTTGGTGATGATTCCCATTTTCATTCTGTCGATGACCATCAGGAATTACTTTGTTGAAGGTATGACCATGGGCGCGGTGAAATAGTTACGCGGGAACAACAAACTATTCATTGATTTTGCGCTAAATCCGAATCTGGCCCATACTTGGCCGGAGTAGCATGTTTGGGCATCAATGAAATTGCCGGCAACAAAAATGAAAAGCCGTAAGGGTGACCTGGCCGGTCACCCTTGCAACACGGCGGGTATCGGGATACCCTGCCTACCGTCTACCGTCTACCGT
>RFJF01000906.1 GCA_003695455.1 Chloroflexota bacterium | reverse complement strand
CCGGGGCGGCGTTCATTATATTTGTTTGGCGGCAGATTGCCAACCCCGCCGGGTTTTGGGGATTACTGCGAATCTTCTTTTTCCGGGGGCAGGGTAGGTTCCAGAAAATCCTGCACGGCCCAGCCCTCGTTGCCGTCGGCGTCCCGGACAAACCACCAGACGTATTCGGCCTGGTTTTCGTCGGCGCGAGGGCCGTCAACCACAAACACCACGCTCTCTTCCGGGGCCACGTTGAGCCGCGAGTTGTTGGTTCCGGGGCCGGCGCGCAGGCTAACACCGGCGCCGCCGGTGCCAACTACTTTGGCGTACACGGCGGGGGCCAGCCCGGCCGGCACGGTGGGAACCGGCGTGGCCGTGGGGCTGGGGGTAATGGTGGGTTCAAGTGTGACCACCGGCGGAATGGTGGGGGTGGCGCCGGCGGGGGCCGCGCTGTTGTCTTCGATGGGTTGGGTGGGGGCCAGCCCCGGAATGGCCGATGGCGTTGGCGTGACTGCGGCTTGTTTGCGCAAAATGTTAACCACACCCAGCCCAACCAGCCCAATAATCAGCAGGCCAGACAGTCCGCCAATCAGCACCCAGGCAATGGGAAAACCAACTTCAGCCGAACCAACTTCTTCGATGCGGCGGGGGCGGCGGGTTCTGCGGGTTTTATCATCCCACTGTGACATTGATTTGGCTCCTCAAAATTTAATAGAAGTCAGGGGGCAGGAGGCGGGAATCAGGGGAAGCTTAATATTTCCCCTGTGCCTTATTTTTTACTCCGTGCTCCCAATTTATTACACGGCTTTGGTGACCAGCAGGGTCAGGTCATCGGGTTGGTCTGCACCGTCTCTGAAACGGTCTACATCATCAACAATGATGTCAACCAGCTCCTGCGCCGGGCGGTGGTGTTCGCGGGCTACAATTTTCCGCAGGCGGCCCAGACCGTACATAGATTTGTCTGCGGCGCGGACAGCGTCGGTCACGCCATCGCTGTAACAAACCAGCACATCGCCGGGCTCAAATGTGAGGCCATCTTCTTCAACAATCAGGTTGGGCAGCAGGCCCAAAAAACGGCCCGGCGGTTCAAGCAGGCGAGTGGTACCGCTGGCGGCCTGGTAAAAGACAGGGCGGTCGTGCCCGCCGCGGATGTAGCTCATGTGCCGGGTGCGGTAGTTGAGGTTGGCATAAAAGACGGTCACAAACATTTCTGCGGTTGAAACTTTCATCAGCAGGTTGTGTACCCGGTGCGCCACCTCAACGGTGGACAGGTTGGCCTGGGCCTGGCTTAAAATCAGCGCCTTGACAATGGCCATGTAAATGGCAGCCTGCACGCTCTTGCCGGAGGCATCGGCCATAACCAGCCCCACCTGCTCATTGTTTATGTTGATGACGTCGTACAGGTCGCCGCCAATTTCACGGGCCGGACGCGCGGCGGCGGCAAATTCAAAGTGCGGAATATCCGGGAATGAAACCGGCAGAATGCCTTTGTGAACCTGGGTTGCAATTTCAAGATCGCGTTTCATGCGCTCACGGCGCAGAAGTTCGGCCTGGGCGGCGCGTAAATCTTCCAGGGCTTGCGCCAGTTCATGGTTGGCGCGGGCCAGCTCCTCATTGGTGAATTGAAGTTTGGCAATGGTAATCTGGTCGGTGTCTCGCATGCTGCGGGTAATGCCGCGCATAATGGCTCTGGATACGGAGGGGTTACGGGCCAGCAGAATATCGAGCGCGTCTTCGTGGATTTCAATGAGGGTGCAGTCTGAAATGGCGTGAACGGTAGCCGCACGGGGGGCGTGGTCTAGCACGCCCAGTTCGCCAAAAAACTCGCCGGTGCTTTTGTAACCCAACAGTTGGTCGCCGTGTTCCATTTTTTTGGTAAAGGCCACGTTCCCTTCCTGAATAATATAGAGAACGTATTCCACGTCGCCTTCGTGGCAAATGATGGATTCTGCCGGGTGATTGCTCACCACAACTGTATCTTTTAGAACTTCAAGGTCTTCCCGGGGGAGTACGCCCAGCGCCGTTTCCAGGGCGTGTTGGATGCTGTCCAAGGGGGTCCACCATCCTTACCATTGGGGTACAAATTCACGGGCCAGATTTTCCTGCCGGACGGAATCAAGGCCCCTCACGCGGACACTTTCAATGATGTATTCAACTACTTCCACTAATTTTTGGGGAGCAATGGGTTTAATGAGGTAATCAACCACCATGGGGCCGCAATCAAACGCCAAAGCAATTTCGCGACGCATCCCGCGCGCGCTGAGGAAAATCACCGGCAGGTCTGGCCGTTCTTTGGCAATAACGCGGGCCGCATCATAGCCGGTAACCATCGGCATTCGGGCATCCAGTAACGCCAGGTCAATTGCTTCTTCGCGCACAATTTGTACTGCCTGCGCGCCATTGATGGCTTCGTGAACCGTGTGATTGTTGGTTCTGAGTGCAAAGGCAAAAAGCTCTCGGCAATCGCGATCGTCTTCGGCGTAGAGAATGTTAGCCATTAATCCAACCCCTTCCGCGGAATAGTGTGAACATTTTACTCTCTTGTTTGAGCTATTGCAAACCCTTTTGTAAAAGAACGGCAACGCTTCTTTTTGAAGTATAGCACGGTTTTTCTGTCTTCACAATGGCAATTTTGGATGAAATTCCTAATAACGTGCGCAACCAAAAAACTTGCCCGTTTTATTTTGGCGCGAATTTTTTGATTATGCCGTTGCCAAAAACTCAAGGCTGGCCAAAATTGCACCGCCCACAATAAAAATGCAGGCCAGCACCACCGACCAACTTGCCTGGGCCAGCCCAAACGTAATGAGCAGCAAGGTTGATAATAGCGGCGCGCCGTAAGACAGTGCTCCCAAAACCTTAATGTTCCCTCGTTTGACGCCGTAGTCCCACGTAAAAAATGCCGCGCCCACCGGCCCCAGCCCGAGCGCCGCCACGGCCAGCCACTCAATGCCGGCCGGCCACACCGGTTGCTCAAACATCAGGTGGGCCAGCGTTGCCAGAATGGCCGTGGCCCCGCAAAATCCGCCCACCGAATTGGTGGGGATGCTGCCCACAAACCGGGACAACACCGAATAACTGGACCACGTTAGCGCGCAAACCAGCGCGGCAATGTACCCCACCAGGTATTGTGGCTCAAATGACAATCCCTGGCCGCGCGTGACCAGCAAAATGGCCCCCACAAAACCAAGCAGCGCGCCGGCCACGTGAAACCAGCGCAGTCGTTCGCCGGGCAGCAGGGCAGAAAATACCACAATCAGCAACGGCCACAGGTAGGCAATCAGGCTGGCTTCTACGGCCGGGGCGTTGCGCAGGGCCATAAAATAAAAAAAGTGATACCCAAACAGGCCGCCAATACCCAAAATCCAGACCCGGCCAGGTAATTTCAGGTTCGATAAAATGCCGTTGCCGGTGCGCAGCCACAACGCCAGCCCAATAAAAAATGCGATGGTGAAGGCCATCGCCGTGAGTTGGAACGGTGGAATTGTGCCGCTGAGGGCGGTAAACAAAGCCAGGGTGGACCACATTAAAATGGCCGTGGCGCCAATTAATGTGGCCCGCAGTGACGCAGTAGTCATCAAGTATCCTCCAGACGCGCGCCGGCTTCAAGCGCGTTAAAATTGGCCGGCAAAACGGTTTCCCGGTTAAATGTGGCGCCAATTAAATCAACGCCGCGCATATCTACCTCATCAAGATGTGCGCCGTTCAAATTGGCCTCTTTCAGGTTGGCGCCGCTCAAATCTGCACCGTACAGGTTGGCCCCGCTCAGATTGGCTCCCTGCAGATTGGCCCCGGCCAGCATTGTTTTGCTCAGGTCTGTGTTGCGCAGTTGGGTGTGTGACAAATTGGCGTTGCTGAATTCTGCCCCGCTCAACGATGCCTGCGTCAGATTGGCCCCGCTCAGATTTGCGCCGCGCAGTGTGGCCCGCGTCAGGTTGGCCGAACCGAGGTCAACGCCGCTGAGATTGGCGCCCAGCAGATTGGCTTTGCTGAAATCGGTGTGGTGCAGGTTGGCTTCTGCCAGATTGGCTTCAATCAACTTGGCCCCCACCAGCTTAACCAAACTGAGATTCGCGCCGTGCAGGTTGGCTTCAATGAGTGTGGCGTTGCTGAATTCTGCCCCCGCAAGGTTGGCCTGGTTGAGGTCTGCCCCGCTCAAATCGGCGGCAAACAAATTGGCCTGGCTGAAATTGGCTCCATTCAACACCGCGCCACTCAAGTCGGCGGCAAACAAATTGGCCTGGCTGAAATCCGCCCCGCTGAGATCAGCCCCAAACAGGTTGACTTCTACCAATTTGGCCTCAACCAGTTTCACTTCGCTCAGATTGGCCCGGCTCAAGGTGGCTTCGTTCAGAAAGGCGCGGCTCAATCTGGCTCCGGTCAACCGGGCGCGGCTCAAATTTGTGCCACTGAGGTCTGCGCCAAACAAATTGGCCCCGCTAAAATCCACGCCGCTGAGGTCTGCCCCATTCAGGTCTGCGGCAAACAGGTTGGCTCCGGTCAACTCCGAACCGCCCAGTTCTGCCTCGCTCAAATCCACGCCAATCAATTTGGCCCCCACCAATTTGGCCTCTATCAGCTTGCTGCCGCTGAGATTGGCCCCACTGAGGTTTGCGCCATCCAGCGTGGCTCCGCTGAGCTTGGCTCCACCCAGTATGGCCCCGCTGAGGTCCGTTTGGCTTAAATTTACGCCAAACAGGTTGGCATTTGACAGGTCTGCCCCGCTCAGATTAGCCCCGGTCAAATCAGCGTTGAACAAATTGGCCTGGCTGAAATCTGCCTTGCTCAAATTGGCCCCCTTGAGATTGCAACCACTCAGGTTGGCTCCCCGCAGGGTGGCGCTGGTCAAATTTGCCCCGGTCAAGTTGGCCCGGTTTAGCACCGACTCGCGCATGACGGCCCGGTTGAGGTTGGCTCCAATCAGATTGGCGCCGCTCAGGTCCGCCCAGGCCAGATCGGCGGCAAACAGGTTGGCGTGGTACAGGTCGGCGCCGCTCAAATCAGCGCCAACCAGGCTGGCGGTGAACAGGTTGGCCTGGCTGAAATCGGTGCCGCTCAAATTGGCCCCATCCAATTTGGCCCCAATCAATTTGACCTCACTCAAATTAGAGCCAACCAGTTTCACCTCCACCAACTCGGCCTGGTTGAGTAACGCGCCGTTCAGTTCTGCGCCGTGGAGTTTTGCCCCGGACAGGTCTGTGCCGGACAGGTCTGTGCCAAACATCAGCGCTTTGCTGAAGTCCACACCACTCAGATTGGCGCCGCTGAGGTCTGCCCGGCTTAAATTGGCCCGGCTCAAATCGGCCTGATTTAAATCCGCGCTGTTCAAATTGGCCGCAATTAAATGTGCGCCAATCAGTTTAACCTGAATCAGATTGGCGCTGCCCAAATTGGCCCGGCCCAATTTTGTTCCGCTCAAGTTGGCGCCGCGCAATCTGGCCCGGCTGAGGTCGGTGCCGTTCAAGTCGGCGGCAAACAGGTCGGCGCGGCGCAAGTCGGCTTCAACCAACTCTGCGCCAACCAAACTGACCTCGCTAAGGTTGGCCTCGGTCAGGTTGGCTTTGAACAGGTTGGTTTTGCCCAGCTTTGCCCCAATCAACGTAGCGCCGGTCAACGTTGTCTCGGCCAGGTTGGCGCCGGTTAAATCGGCGCGGCTGAGTTTGGCGCCGCTCAAATCGGTGTGCGACAGGTTGGTGTTGGTGAGTACGGCTTTGCTGAGATCGGTGCCTTTGAGGCTGGCCCGGCTCAAATCTGACCCGGACAGGTTGACCTCTTTTAAATTGGCCCCATCCAAATTAACCTGTGTGAGCTGCGCTTGATCCAGCGTTGTGCCGCGCAACTCGGCCCGGCTCAAATCGGCCTGGTTCAGATTGACGCCGGTCATGTTGGCCGCAAACAGGTTAGCACGATTCATCACCACGCCGCGCAGGTCGGCCCGGCTCAGGTCTGCGGCAAACAGGTTGGCTTTGGAAAGATTGGCCCCGCCCAAATTGGCCTCAACCAGACTGACCTCAATGAGTTTGCCGCCGCTCAAATCCACCTCTACCAGCGCCGTCCGGTTCAGGTTGGCCTCGTTTAAAAAGGCGCTGCCCATGGCCGCCCGGCTGAGGTTGGCCTCGGTCAGATTGGCCCCGCTCAAATCTGCGCCGGTCAGGTTGGCCTCCGTAAAATCTGTGCCCAGCAGCGTTGCACCCGTTAAATCTGCGCCAAACAGATTGGCCGTGCGCAGGTTGGCCCCGCTTAAATTGGCGTTGCTCAGGTCTGCGCCCACCAGTTTCACGCCGTTCAACTCGGCGGCAATCAATTTTACGTTGCTCAAATTGGCCCGGTTGAGTACCGCCGCCGCTAAATATGCACCGTCAAGCCGGGCCGCATCAAAAACGCCGCCACTCAAATCGGCGCCGCTCAAATCGGCCTCGCTCAAATCTGTGCCGCGCAAATCCAGCCGCACGCCATTTTTGCGCGCCGCACTCACAATTTGCAGCACGTGTTCGCGCAGCAGTTTAACCTTGGCGTTGCTTAATTTTTTGTTGGGTTTGGCGGGCTGGTTCATGGCACTAATTTTGGCAAATCGCAAAAGTTTTGCGGTTTGCTGCCGAAAATAAAAATACTTGGCGTTTCTATTGTATTGAAAAGAGGCAATGATGAAAATAAAGATACTGCTTCTATTGGGATTTGTGTTGCTGGCCCTGCCAATGCTGGGCTGTAACCTGGCGGTATCAACCGCGCCGGAGGGAGAACCGCCCAACACGCAGGCCACCATTGACGCCGCTGTTGCCGCCACTGCCGCCGCGCAGCAGGCCAATCAGGAGGCCATAGAAGCCGCGGTGCAGGCGACCACAATGGCGCAGGCCGCCGCCACGCTGGCTGTTGAAAGCAGCCAGGCCACTGCCGATGCCGCCACCGCCGCCGCGCAGGTCGCGGCTACGCCTGCCGCAGAATCGACTCCGGTTTCAACAGAAGCGTACGTCGAAATGACGGAAGAGGAGTTGGCCGCGTTGATTGATGAGGCCGTAACCGAGGCCGTAGCTGCTTCTGAGGAATATTCCACTGCGGCAACGCAGGCCGCCGCCGATGACACCGTAACGCAGGACGAGGTGCAAACGGTAGAAGTCTACTTTGCCAATGCTGATGAGGCGCTGGCTTACGCCGAAGAACTGCTGGCGGTGTACAACAGTATGTACGGGGCACTGGCTGTAGAAACGGTGGATGAATTACAGCAAATTGAAGATGACCTGGCTGAAATTGCCGCCGCCACCGCCGAGTTGAACGCCGTGCTGACCGAAATTGATTCTTCGCTGGAACAGGGGCTGGCCCTGGCCGATGAAACAATTGCCCAGCTTGAAACCGCCGCCCAAACCATCAACCAGCAGACGCAGGCGGCGCAACAGGCCGCCCAAACGTGGCAAACGGCCCACCAATCAGAACACGACGGCCGGATTGCCACCGCCGTGGCCGTGCCGCCCACTCAAATTGACGGCGACCCGCTGGCGGCGCTGCAAAGTTCGCTGGAGTTTGTGCAGGCCGGGCAGCACGCCACTGCCGACGGGCAGATTTCGGTGGATGAATTGGCCGCGCTGGCCCAGTTGGGGGCCAACACCGCTGCCAGTCTGAGTCAAACCGGCAACCCGCAAATGCAGGAACTTTCCGGGTTGGTGACCACCGTCACCGGGCATCTGGCGGCGGGGAATCTGCCGCAGGCGCAAGCCGGGCTGGACCAACTGGGGGTAGCGGCCCCGCTGGCCCTGCCGCCCAATCAAATTGAACAGGACCCGCGCGCGGCCATTCAAACCGCGCTGCAATTTGCAGCCACCGGCCAGCAACTGCTCCATCAGGGGGGACAGCCTTCGCCGCAGCAACTGGCGCAGTTTGCGCAACTGGCGGCCAATGCCAGCGCCGGCCTCAACGCTTCGGGGATGCCGCAGCTGCAGCAACTTTCCGGCAGCATCAATAATGTGACCGGCCAGATTGCGCTGGGCCGCACCGGGCAGGCGCAAATGCAGCTTGACCAGCTTGGTGCGTCGCTGAACGGTTTGCCGGATATTCAGGTTCCGCAAAAGCCGGCGCTGCCGGAAAAGCCGTCACTACCGGACAAGCCATCGCTGCCCAAAAAACCGGGTCGGGGGTAGACCCTGCAGGGGTAAAAAAACGGGCCAAAATTTTGGCCCGTTTTTGATTCCACACAAATTTACCCCGGTCAATCCTGGTTGTCATCCGGGTCGTCATCCAGCCCGGCCTGCTCGCGGAGCAGGTCAATCTGCTCCAGCACGCTCCCCTCGCCGGTGCCGCCGATGCCGTTGCGCCGGTCGGCGGCGCGGTTGAAGGTGAGCCAGGTGTGAACATCACGCTCAAACAGGGGGCTGAATTTTTGGTAGGCCGCCAGCGGAAAAGAGTTGAGCGGCTGGTCCAGCGCGATGGATTGCTGCACAATCTGGCCCACCAGGTGATGCGCCTGGCGGAAGGGCATGCCCTTTTGGGCCAGATAATCGGCCAATTCCGTGGCGAGCATGGTGCTGTCCATTTTATCGTAAATGCGGGACGGGTTGACCTTGAGCGTGCGAATAACCCCGGCGGCAATCGGCAGAGTCATGTTGAGCGTGTCAACCGTGTCAAACAACGGCTCTTTGTCTTCCTGCGAATCTTTGTTGTAGGTGCTGGGTTGGCCTTTGAGGGTGGCAAACAGCCCCGTCATCGCGCCGATGACCCGCCCGGTTTTGCCGCGGATCAGTTCCAGCGAGTCCGGGTTTTTCTTTTGCGGCATAATGCTTGAGCCGGTAGAGTAGGCGTCGTCCAGTTCCACAAAGCCAAATTCGCGGCTACTGTAAATGATGAGGTCCTCGGCCAGCCGGCTGAGATGCACCTGCACAATGGCCGCCCAACTGAGAAATTCAAGCAGGTAATCGCGGTCGGCCACGGCGTCCATGCTGTTGGATGAGACGGCGGCAAATCCCAAATCACGGGCCAGCGCCGGCCGGTCAATGGGGAAGGGGTTGCCGGCCATGGCCGCGCTGCCCAGCGGCAGCACATCTACCCGCCGGGTCAGGTCATCCAGTCGCTCTTTATCGCGCTGAAATTGCCAGCCGTAGCTGAGCAGCCAGTGAGAAAAACGCACCGGCTGGGCCTGCTGCAAATGAGTGTAGCCGGGCATGATAACGTTGAGGTGTTCCTGAGCGGTGGCAATGATGGCGGCCTGCAAGCCGGTCAGGTGTTGGCGCAGGGTGGCAATGTTGCGCTTGAGCCACAGGCGGGTGTCGGTGGCAACCTGGTCGTTGCGCGAGCGGCCGGTGTGCAGTTTGCCTGCCACCTCGCCGATGAGTTCTTTGAGGCGGCGCTCTACCGCGCTGTGAATATCCTCGTCGCCGGGTTTGAGTTGAAACTGCTGTTGGGCAAACTCGGCGCGCACCGCGTCCAGCCCATCCTGAATTACATCGCTTTCTTCCTCGGTCAGCACGCCGGCGCGGGCCAGCGCGCGGGCGTAGGCCATGCTGCCGTCAATGTCGGCCTGCCACAGACGCACGTCAAATGAAATGCTGTCTTGAAATTGGCGCATCAGCGCATCGGTTTCGCCGCTGAAGCGGCCTCCCCAAAGTTGGGCCATTTGGTTAATCTCGCTTGAACTTACTGTAGTCCGGCTCTTCCGGCCCGCGCCGCACGCCTTCGCTGTTGAGCAGGGCGTCTACTTTCATCGGCAGGCCAAACAGTTTGATGAAGCCCTCGGCGTCTTGCTGGTTGTACACGTCCTCTTCGCCAAAGGTGGCAAAATCCTCGCGGTAGAGGCTGTACGGCGAGCGCCGCCCCACCAGGATGATGTTGCCCTTGTACAGCTTCAGCCGCACCGTGCCGGTCATGGTGCGCTGGGTTACATCCACAAATGCGTCCAGCGCCTCGCGGATGCGGGTGAACCATTGGCCGTTGTAAACCAGTTCGGCGTATTTGTGGGCCACAATTTCCTTGTAGTGCAGGGTTTCTTTATCCAGGCAGAGTTGCTCCAGCGCCTGGTGAGCTTCAACCAGAATGCTGCCGCCGGGGGTTTCGTACACGCCGTGGCTTTTCATGCCCACCAGC
Organism: Chloroflexota bacterium; assembly: GCA_003695455.1. GTDB lineage: Bacteria > Chloroflexota > Anaerolineae > 4572-78 > J111 > J095. Next base: position 515 of record RFJF01000906.1, on the reverse strand, counting down.
CGATTTTCTACCAGGTCTACCCGGCCCACACCGTGTTTGCCGCCAATTTGGTTGAGGGTTTCCAGCAGGCTGATGGGGCCGTGGGCCACACCGTTGATTTTTTTGGGAATACCTTCCTGAAAATCAATTTCAATGTACTCCGGTTCATCCGGGGCGTCTTGTGGGTCTACCGAAAGCTGAAACATGGCCCGTTCCGGTTCCATCCACGGGTCTTCCAGAATGCCGCCTTCGTGGCTGAGGTGCCAGATGTTGCGGTCGCGGCTGTAAATAGATTTTTCGGTGGCGGCTACCGGCACGTTGAACTCGGCGGCGTAATCAAGCGCGTCTTCGCGCGAGCGAATGTCCCACTCGCGCCAGGGGGCAATTACCTGTAATTTGGGGTTGAGGGCCTGGTAGGTTAGCTCAAAGCGAACCTGGTCGTTGCCTTTGCCGGTGGCTCCGTGGCTCAGGGCGTCGGCGCCTTCCAGTTCAGCAATTTCAACCTGCCGTTTGGCAATCAGCGGACGGGCAAAGCT
>RFJF01000101.1 GCA_003695455.1 Chloroflexota bacterium | reverse complement strand
GCGCCCGGAACAGGTTGAGCATCGAATCGGGTTGGGCGGACTGGACGGCCACATTGCGGGTGCGGGCATCGGGGGCCAGCGGCAGCCACGGCTGAACGCCTGCGGCAGTGAACCCGGCGTTGGGGCCGTCATCCCACTGCATTGGGGTGCGCACCGGGTCGCGCCCCACCAAATCGGCAATTTCGGGCTGGTTCACTGCCGGCGGGTCCTGCACAAATTCGGGCGGGATTTTTACATTTTCCATCCCCAATTCATCGCCATAGTAGCAGGTGGGCGTGCCGCGCAGCGTGAGCAGCAACATGGCTGCCACGCGAGCCTGCGCCTGCCCGGCGCGGGTTGCCACGCGGGGGACATCGTGGTTGCCCAGCACCCAGTTGGGCCACCCGCCGGGCGGCAGCGCGGCCTCGTACTCTTCAACAATTTGGCGGATAACGTCGGCGCGCCAGGGCGTGGATTGGTGAAATTCGCCGCGGGCAATGAGGTGGAAATTGAACGGCAGGTGGCATTCGTCCAGATTTTTGCCGTAGTATTTCATCAGTTCCGGGAAGGGCAGGAAAGTTTCACCCACCATCATCCGGTCATCATATTCATCAAGCACGGCCCGCATTTGCCGGATAATGGAGTGAACTTCCGGTAAATTCTGGGTGTAAATGTGCTGCAAACTGTTGAACAACCCCCTTCCGTCCCAATCGGGGTTGGGCGGCTCGTCACGGAACTGCGGGTCTTTGGCCATCATTGTAATCACATCCACCCGAAACCCGTCAACCCCTTTATCCAGCCAGAACCGCATATTGTTGAGCATGGCGGCCAGCACTGCCGGGTTTTGGTAATTGAGTTCCGGCTGCTGTTTGACAAATTGGTGCAGGTAATATTGGCCGGTGGTTTCGTCGAGCGTCCACGCCGGGCCGCCAAAGACGCTGAGCCAGTTGTTGGGCGGGCCGCCGTCCGGTGCGGGGTCTTTCCAGATGTACCAGTCTCGTTTGGGGTTGTTCCGGCTGCTGCGGCTTTCAACAAACCAGGGGTGTTCATCAGAGGTGTGATTGGGCACCAAATCCAGAATCAGTTTCAGGCCGCGCCGGTGGGTTTCGGCCAGCAGATGGTCAAAATCTGCCAGCGTGCCAAACATCGGGTGGATGTTGCAGTAGTCGGCCACGTCGTAGCCAAAATCGTGCATCGGCGAGGGGTAAATGGGCGACAGCCAGATGGCATCCACCCCCAAATCCTGAATGTAATCAAGCCGTTGGGTGATGCCGGGCAAATCGCCTACCCCGTCGCCGTTGCTGTCCTGAAACGAACGGGGGTAAATCTGGTAAATAATGCCGGTCTGCCACCATTTTAGTTGCGTTGTCACGGTTGCGCCTCCCTGTGAAAACAGGATTCAGGGGTCGGGAGTCAGGAATTGGGGAGGCTCAGGTACGTCGCCCTGGGCGCAGCGAAGGGGCTCCCGACCGGAGAGTAAAATTTTCAGCGCGGGTGATTGTACGGGCAGACGTAATTTAGCGCAACTGCAGCTCGTTGCGGGCAATGACCATCCGCTGAATTTCGCTGGTGCCTTCGTAAATTTCGGTGATTTTGGCATCGCGGAAGTAGCGTTCCACGGGCATTTCTTTGCTGTAGCCCATGCCGGCGTGAATTTGCACAGCCTGGTGGGCGCAGAACATGGCCGTTTCGCTGGCAAACAGTTTGGCCATTGCGGCTTCGGTGGTGATGCGCGCGCCGGTTTGTTTGGCCGCTTCTTTGGCCATAGCGGCCCGGTACACCAGCAGCCGCGCCGCCTCGATCCGGGTTTTCATATCGGCAATTTTCCACTGGATGCCCTGAAACTGGCCGATTGGCCCGCCGAACGCTTGCCGTTCGCGGGCGTATTTGACGCTGGCCTCGTAGGCGGCCCGCGCAATGCCCAGCGCCTGCGCGGCCACTCCCACCCGCCCGGAGTCGAGAATCGCCATGGCAATTTTAAAGCCCTGGCCTTCTTCGCCCAGCCGGTTTTCTACCGGGCAGCGGTAATCCTCAAAATACAGCTCGCTGGTGGCGCTGGCGCGAATGCCCAGCTTGTTCTCTTTGCGGCCCGCCTGAAATCCGGGCCGGTCGGTGTCAATGATGAACGCCGTGATGCCGCGATGTTTGGCCTCCGGGTTGGTCACGGTGAACAGCACCACAAAATCGGCCACCGGGCCGTTGGTGACCCAGCTTTTGGTACCGTTGATGATGTACTCATCGCCGTCACGCACGGCCCGGCTGCGCATATTCCCGGCGTCTGAGCCGGACGCCGGTTCGGTCAGCGAGTAGGCTCCCAGTTTTTGGCCGCCGGCGACGGGAACAACGTACTTTTGCTTTTGGGCCTCGGTGCCAAACCGCAGAATCGGCTCGCAAAAGAGCGTACCCAGCACCGAGGTGATGGTTCCGTGGGCGGCGTCCACGGCGTCAATCTCTTCCAGCATCAGCACATTCGACAGGCTGTCCAGCCCCGCGCCGCCGTACTCTTCCGGCACTTCAATTCCCATAAAACCGAGCTGGCCCATTTTTTTGATGGTTTCGTGCGGAAATTCGCCGGTTTCATCGTGGTGGGCAGCCACTTTGGCGATCTCGTTTTGGGCAAAATCGCGGGCCGCGTCGCGGATCATTTGTTGTTCTTCGGTCAGTGCAAAGTCCATTAAATTAGCTCCTCTCAAAACAGGATTCAGGGGTCGGGAGTCAGGAATTAGGAGGTGAGCCTCAGGTGTGTCACCCTGAGCGCAGCGAAGGGTCTCCCAACCGGTAAAATGTTAACTTTCATTCTTTGTTGTCGTCCCGCCAGGGACTACT
>RFJF01000905.1 GCA_003695455.1 Chloroflexota bacterium | reverse complement strand
GCCAGCATTGGGCCGGCGGGGATGCCCTGCCGCAGAAGGGCCGCCAGGTCGGAGGCGTCGCCAAAGCGGGTAAAGCGGTCGGTGGCGATGGTCCAGTCCAGCAGGGTGAGGAAGGGGGTCAGGTCGAAGATGGGGCTTTCGTTGGCCGGGTTGCGGGCTTCCCAGGCCCCGTACAGGATGCGCTGAATCTTTACCCGGCGGGCGATGCGCAAAAAGGCCACGGCCAGAAAGCTGAGGAACGGCAGGGAGCGGAAGCCGTTGGTGATGTCCACCACCAGGTCGTCGCCCTCGGCCACGTGTGCGGTGAGCGCATCGAACATCTGCCACAGGTCGGCCTCGCTGTGCCCGTCGGGGATGGGAACGGCCACGGGGGTGGTGACGCCGGCGATTTCATCGGCCAGACTCTCGAAATGTCTGGCTTCCGCGGCCTGGGTGACGACCACCAGGGTAGTTTTGGGCCGGTAGAAGTGAGCCACTGCCGCCGAGCAGTAGCGGGTAGGGTGGCGCCGGTCGCCCAGGACGTAGGTGGTGGGTTTGTAGTCGGCTGTGCCGAGGAAGGTGAGGAGGGTCATGGGCTATCTCTTTCTGCTACCTAATTTTTCCAAAACGGTATTGATTAACCGGTTGGCCTCTTTTGGATTTAGCTTTTTGCCATCACGGTAACCCGGTAGATGGATAATATTGACATTTCGAGCATTTGCCAGAGCGCGTAGTTCGCTACGCAAATCTCTGACCCCGACAATCCAGAATTTGGCCGTGTAAATCCCCAAATAGGCCCGTCCACCAGCAGTAGAGAGTTGGTCCAGCCCGCGCTTATCAGCTCCGCCGGTCTTTATTTCAGCAATACCGACCTGGTTACCCTGACGAATAACCAGGTCAATATCAATTTGTTTTTTGACGCCTTCCGGTCTGACACCGGCCATAACTTCGTCTACGTGCGGTTTAAGCGTATCATGAATGATTTTTTCAAACCGTCCACCGGCATCAATGTTACCATGCTGGTCTTTGCTAAAACCGGTCTGTGAGTATCCCGGAAGATATACCCGCAGATAATCATCAATGGTGATTAGGGTGGGCAGTATTTCGTTGGCCTCCGGAATAATCTGGTCTGCATCCAGTCTGTAACGCCGCATTCGTGTTTGCTGGCCTTCACTTTGCAGGTATAGGATGAGACAATTGTTCTGCTGGGCAAGCTGGTATGCACTAATCGACATTGGCTTGGTTCCACCAGTAACGTTAAACAGTAACGTTTGAGATAACCATCCCAGATGGGTCAGCTTCTCCTGAATGTTCTGTCGAATTGAAGGAATATCGTATGGGTCACGAATGGTTAGCGATTGTACTTCGAGACCATCTTGTCTCAAACGAGACTTTAATCGTTTGCCAGTTGGTTCCGTAAATTTTGTTTGCACCAACAGTACTGCGGTTGGCTTGATGTGCAACACCGGCAGTAGATTTGGTATCGGCTGTTCACCGATTAAAACAACCATTTTGGATGTCATTTGATTTTCTCCAGTGTCACCTCAACCCAGCCCAGCGGGTCAAGCGGTTGTTTGTTGGCATTGACGCGTACCCGACGACTGGAAGGGAACACGTCGTCCGGCTTTGCCCGCCAATGCCCCCGAAATTGCGGTGGTTTGCCTAAGTTGAAATCATTACGCAACTCGGCAAACTCTTGGTCGTTGGAAGCCAGGAGATTGCGCCCCATTGTTTTGTTTTCCCAGCCGCCGCCCCAACCCACCTGCAGGAAGAAGGTTTGAGTTCCTTTTAAGTTTGCCAAAGCGCCAAGCCAGGCATCGTAGATTTGCACAAAGCGGGTCAGACCGTTGGCCTGATAATAGGCTTTTTCCATAGTGAACCGCTGGCGGCTGATATTTCGTCCGGCAACGGGGAGATTGTACAGCCATTTTGTCTGGAATTTTTCCCAGCCCAGTTTTTCTACCGGACTGATTTTTTGACCATACGGCCCCTGAACAACCCTGCGGGTTTCCTTGAACAGATAATCGTCCAGATGAATGGTCGCTTCAAAGGTGACACCCCGAGGGATTGCTTCCAGATCAATGGGTGCTTGCACTGTACTGCCCTTTAGTACACTAACGTTGATGAGTTGCGGTGCGGCGTCAACCGGTTCGCTGTCCGAAACCTGCATCGCGCGCAAAAGGTCAAAATTCGGACTGCGGAACGATGACCGGCTGTTGGGGTCATCGCCGAACAAAACCTTTTCAATGTCGTCCGCCGCCGATTTTGGGCCACCGCGTTTCACCCGCAATCGCCCACGAACTGCATCGTCTTTGGCAATACTGCGGGCGATAATGGTGCGAAAAGCCCCTTTGAGTGTGCTCCCCGGCAGATACAGCTTTCCCCATACTGTTTTAATTTGCTCTTTGACCACACCGGACTGCGGCACCCCTTTTAGGGTGTAAATTGAAAAATCAGGCTTCTGATGCAGTTCCGGCAGTTCAACCAGTTCAGCCGGTTTTAAGTTCAGCATCCGCCGGTCAAGATGCGGATTATCGCCAGTGATGGCGTCTTCCAAAATGGCATCTACATTCAGGCGGTACGTTTTCTTCTCCTGCTCATCCGACTTCAAATCGTACCCAACTAGAAGTTCTGTACCGGTACCGATATGAATCGGGGTTAAAGTGGTAATTTTAACTTTATAATCCATCATTACTCCTTACATTGTTCCAACTGGAAACGCAAACCCGTAGCGGTACACATTGCGGTCATTGAATGTGGCTTGCCGGGTTGCCGGTGTTACGTTTGCCAACTGTCCCGGAAAACCTCCCTTCCAGCGCAAATAGGCCCCTTCTGCCACCAGCCGAAGCTGCTTCCGCCGCCACGGGTGGGCTGTATCATCCTGACACCATCCCTTGACAACAGTCAGCGCATAGGCAGTATTGTCTGGAGCCAACATGGCCTCTACCTCGGTGGTGTCTGCCGGGGCAAAACGGGCCAGGTTGATAAAATATTCGTCGAGCTTTGGCGTAGGTAACGGTTGGAGATTTTTCCATATCGAATACTCAAACGCGCCGTGCCCGGTACTGCGTAAACCACCAAAGCCTTCATCCTGTAAAACGGTGAGGCCCTGTTCCAACGTCGAAAAATCCTCTCCACGGACGGCAAACCACAAACCGCATTTGTCACTGAATTTTATGCGTCCGGTATGAAAGATATTCGACCCACTACCCAGTCGATCCACAGTAACGCGTGGTGCGATGGACGCTACCCAAACAGAAATTTCCATCACAGGGCCTTTTGGGTGGTGTGGTAGCTCCAGTTCCTTGATGATTGCATCGCGTTCAGTGCGGGTAAGCCACACCTGTCCGCCCTGAATGAAATTCACTGTTTCATCCAACTCGTTCTTCGGTAATTGCCCTCGTCTCAATTGATGAAAAATCGCTTCCGATACCCAGATTGCTTTTTTGATACGTTTATGTGGTAGGTCGTCCGGCACATCCAGCAAACGCAACGGGCGCGGGAAAAATCGAACCGGTCCGGCAAACGGAAAGGCCGATGTCAGCACAAAGGTTGGGGTGGCCGGTTGTGTTAGAAAGGGCGCAAGTTTATCGCTCACATGCGCAGGGTCAATCAGGCTCCACGCTGAGACAATTGCGCTGAACAATGTATCGCTGGGGATATACGACAGCGTTTCTTCCTGGTCAATGCCACCCACCCCAACATGGAGCGGTGTTTTTAGCATGAGTTGATATACCCGTTCGGCCATCAGCTTGCCCCATTAGCAAAAAATTGTCCTCGTGCCCAGTCTTCCAAATCTTGTTTGGCTGCATCGCTCAAATCAGACAAGTTACCCAATTCTTTCTTTTCGCCCAACCGGTAGTCACTGCCAACGCGGGCGGTGAGGGTGATGTTGTTGAAGGCAACCTTGCCACTGCCGCGACTACCCTGTCCACCCAGATAGTCATCTTCCACCAATTGCAGAGCGGTGAAAATGTTCGGCAATAAGGCGCAATCTGATTCCTGGTACAGGCTAAACACCAACTGCATCGGTTTGAAGACGGCCCCGGCAGGCACCCGCTCAATCTGGCGCGGAGTAGCCGCCGATGTCACCCGGTCGAGCGCATTTTCCCATTTCACCTCGGTAAAGGGCAGGTCAAGTGTGGCCCCTTTCAGGCTGTCCGGGTCAAGTTGCACATCGCGCACCACCAAACGGGTCGGGCCGGTAATGTCGTACTTCACTTCCCCCGGCACGCCGAACACAGGATTTACCCAAAACTGATGGTACTCATCCTCAGTTTCTGCCACGTGAATATGTACTCCTTTGCCGATGTGTTTGTTTTGCGGCGCGCCGGTCAGTTTTTCCACCAGTGAGCGCATCTTT
>RFJF01000904.1 GCA_003695455.1 Chloroflexota bacterium | reverse complement strand
GTTTCAATCAATGCCTATACCCAAAGCCCATTTGCTTTCGCTTCCAATACCCGGGCTTCCTGAATTTTTTTGCCCGTATGCGGGTCTGGTGTTGGAAGTGAAAATTGTGAAGGGGTGAAGTAATATGGCTTCAGTTTAAACGATACATCCGGTTTAATCCAGGTAATTTCTGCAAGAATCTTGCATTTTTCACGTTAATCTTTATGCTTTTAAGTGTAGCCATTTTGCCGACGTAACTCTATGGAAAACAACCCGCAGACATCACTTTTGGCGATTTTGATATTCCCCACCTGGGCGCTCTGTGCGAACGGATTCGCCGCAGCCGCGGCCTCATTCCCGAAGATGTGGCCCGGCATTGCGGCGTGTCTAACGAAACCATCTCCCGCAACATCGAGCGCTGGGGCAAGGGCAGTCGCAAGGTGTTCAATTGTTATGTGGACGCCCTGTGCGCCCAACGGGTCAACGGGGTTCGGGTTGAACAACCGCTGGCTCCTGATGAAGCAAAAATATTGCGCCGGTTATTTGATCTGCGCCGGAAAACCCGGCAATTACAGTGCCGGCTGGCAACGCTGGATTTTGAGACCATCAAATCCGGTTACCGGCCCGGAGAATTGACTATACTGCTGAAAAAGTTACAGCAGTGTACCACGCCGGCGGTCATCATTGACCCGTTGTGGTTTATCCACGCCATCAACGGCGCCGCGTTGCACCTGTTTGGACTTTCGCCGGAGTCTGCACCGTTGAATCGATGGGTGGCCTGGCATTTGCTGGCGGCCAGGTTCCGGCCCGACTCGCCCATCAGGGCCGCGCACCGGCACGCGGATTTGTACTACCCGCTGACAGTTCGATATTTTTTTGAAGATGAGGGAACCTATCCCTACTTGTTCACGCTGCAAATGCGCCTGCTGTTGAGTGAACTTAACAGGTTATCGCAACTGTACGGCCACAGTTTCACAAAATGGTGGCTTCAGGCCACCAAATTCAACCTTCCGTTTGGCCGGGAACCGCTCATCCGGACCATTCAGTTTAACCACCGGCAATTCCAGATTGTAGCCGGAAGACCGGCCATTGATCAGGTCGTCACGTCGGCCGCCGGTTATCGTATCACCTTCCGGCTCACCGGCTGGTCTCCGGTAGGCGAGGCCGGCGACCGGGCATTTGAAAGCCTGCGGAAAATTCCCGACTGCCAGACCGTATACTTTGCCGCCGATTATGACCGTGACCGCTCTTTTCACGTCAACTGCTGGCCGGCGGCAAACAAGCATATCGAAAGCTGGATCAGGGCGGGAGAGTGTTGAGCCGCAATCTTTCGACTGCCCGTTCCGGCGCCCTACTCCCCAAACCGGAACCAGCCCCCGTTATCCACAAATACCCACCAAACCGCATCCATTGGATTGTGGACAATCGCGCCGCCCTGGAAGAGTTGCGCCTCGCAGCGGGGAGTATCCCGATTGCCGGTTGTGTTTCAGGTGGCAACAACAGGTTGGCAAAAAATTGCCCGTCGTCTCACCGCTAGAACCGTGGGGAATATCGTGCAGCTATTCAATTGAATGGTTATGGATAACGTGGCCGGATGGGCGATCACAATTAACGCTTACACAAACACGTCAATCTATCAGCTCAATTTATACTTTACACAATTCGAGGGGATTTTATAAGTGACAAATGTCACAATTGACCAAAAAAAATACAACAAACCGGATAAAATTTTGCTGCCGGCATCGGGTTATGGCCGGACCGGGGGGCGGAATCTTAAAATTCCGCGTGGATTTCAAAATCCCGGCGGATTTTTGCACTGAAAGAGACTCCCCCGGCGACGGCCATCCGCTAAACTGAGGATATTCACACAAATGATGTGACAAATGTTATCTGGTACTGATTGTGGAGTTATGTTAGAATTGAAGGCATAAAAAAAGACCCCCTCGGCAGCCAACCTGAACGGAGTCTTTTTCCAACATCACGACCACGGCATGGTCGCCGGGCCACCTTTCTTGTTGTGCAAATACAATAGCATGGTTCACTTTCCCGGTCAAACACACACTGAGGTTATTTATGATTGCCAACATCACCGGAATCCCCGAACCCGGCCAACTGGTTGAAATTCGCCGGCGCCAGTTTGTTGTCACCGATGTCGAGCGCAGTTCCCTGCCGGTCGAGTCGCTTTCGCACGGCATTGAGCCACACCAACATCTGATTTCGCTGTCATCCATCGAGGATGACGCCCTGGGCGATGAACTCCAGGTGATCTGGGAAGTGGAACCGGGCGCGCACATTTTTGAGCGGGCGGCGCTGCCCAACCCCGCCGGCGGTTTTGACGTCCCGGCCCGGCTGGACGCCTTTCTGGATGCAGTGCGTTGGGGCGCGGCCTCGTCCGCCGATGTGCGCTCCCTGCAAGCCCCCTTTCGCAGCGGCATTGACATTGAGGATTACCAGCTTGACCCGCTGGTGCGGGCCATCCGGATGCCCCGTGTCAACCTGCTGATTGCCGATGACGTGGGGCTTGGCAAAACGGTGGAAGCCGGGCTGGTGGCGCAGGAGTTGCTCATCCGCCACCGCGCGCGGCGGATGCTGGTTGTCTGCCCGGCAGCGCTGCAAATCCACTGGCGCGACCAACTGCGCGAAAAGTTTGGCCTCGAATTCCGCATTGTGGACGCCGAGCTGATGAAGACCCTGCGCCGGCGGCGCGGGCTGCACGTCAACCCCTGGACTCATTTTCCCCGGCTGATTACCTCCATTGATTTCCTCAAACGTGACCGCCCGATGCGGCTGTTCAAAGAGGTACTGCCGGCCGAAGGCGAGTCAATTTATCCCCGCAAGTTCGATCTGCTGGTGGTGGATGAAGCCCACAACGTGGCCCCCTCCGGACGCGGGCGCTACGCCACCGACTCGCTGCGAACGACGGCCATTCGTACCATAGTGCCCCATTTTGAGCACAAGCTGTTTCTGACCGCCACCCCCCACAAC
>RFJF01000903.1 GCA_003695455.1 Chloroflexota bacterium | reverse complement strand
CCCGACGGCAGCAAAATTGCGTTTGTGTCGGACCGCAGCGGCAATGTAGAAGTGTATCTGATGTCTGCCACGGGCCACCAAATCAAGCGGCTCACTTTTGACCCCGCCGATGACTGGCCGGTGTCGTGGTCGCCCGACGGGCGCTGGCTGGTCTTTTCTTCCAACCGGGACGGCAACTGGAATTTGTATGTGGTGTCTGCCACCGGCAGCCAGCCCATTCAATTGACCGCCCACCCTGCTGATGAACGCGATCCTGTCTGGTCGCCCGATGGCCGCTCCATTGGTTTTGTGCACAACGGCGGCGGTAATTTTGATGTGTACACGCTGCCCGTACCGGTAGGCTTCATTACAGAAGTGTCGGCTGACCAGTGGACACAAATTACCAACACCCCCGCCGATGAACGATTTCCAACCTGGAGTGCAAATTAACCGGGTTTTACTTGCCGGTCAGTTGCCCAACACTGCGGTGGTTTGCCGCACCTGAATGTTGCGGCGTTCATATTCTTCCAGCAGATTTTCAAAACAGCCGGGCGTGCGCCCCACAAATTCAGGCGGGCAAATTCCCTTTTTGGTAAACAGACCGCCGGCCACCTGCCGGGCCACAATGGTGGCCGTGTAGCCGGTTGTCCGCGCCATCGAGTGGGTGGCCGTGGCCGGGTCGTATTCATCGTACAAATCAAACGTGGTGCGCAAAATCTGGCCGTTACGTTGCCCCTCAACCACCACCCGCATCACGGTAAAATCAACCTCGTCCGGTTGCAGCTTCCACTGGTCAAACAGCAGTTGCGAGGTCAATTCCAGCGGCGTCACATTTTGGCCGTTCACCGCAACCGGCTCCGGGTTAAAAAAGCCGCTCTCGCGGAAAACGCGCATCAGGTTGGCGTGGCCGGGGTAGCGCAGAGTTTTTTCTTTCATAAACGGTGCATCCAGCGTACGCATCAGCGAGCGCAGGCCATCGGTGTTGAACGCCTCAAGCGTGCCCACGCCGGGCAGCTCCACCAACTCTACATCAGACAGGGCCGGACGCGTGACCGGGCGGCCGTATTCCACAAAACGGGCCGGGCGAGTGTACTCCTCCAGCACGTCCGCCGGCGAAAAGACGGCTTTGTACTCGTAGGGCCAGCTTCGGATTTTTGGCAGACCGCCCACGTAACAGAGGTAACGTTCCACGGAATCGAGTTGGGTTTCGGCGTGGCCGGCCATAATGTTGCACAGGCCGGGCGCTACCCCGCAATCAACCACGGCCGTCACGCCCCGCTGTTGGGCCAGTTCGTCCAGTGCAAAAGCATCCTCCGGGAAAAATGAAATATCCACCAGATTTTTGCCGGCTTCAATCACAGTTTTAACAGTTTCAAAGCCCATAAAACCGGGGACTGCGCAGACCACCAAATCGGCAGAAGACACCACCTGCGCAACGGTGTGCGGGTCCTGCAAATTGGCCGGCGCGGTAGTGATGGGGGCTTCGGTTTGAAGCCGCCGGAGCGCCTGCGGGTTGATGTCGGCGGCGGTTACGGCAAAATTCGGGTCGCGGGCCAAATCTTTGACAATGGCGCTGCCCACCAACCCGGCGCCAAGTACGGTAATATTCATGGGGTTCTCCAATCGTTAAAGTAATGGGTACCGTCCAATTTTAGAGGGAGTAACTATTTTGCGGAAGTGGCAGGTGTCACCAATTTGGGGTGACATCCATCACTTTTGGGGCGGGGCAGGCAGCACTCAAGACCGGCGGTTAACCGGCCAGGTCTTAAAAAAATACCATTCACCAATGGTCACATCGGCGCGTTCCGGGGGCACACCCAACTTGATAATATCAATACGGGCCAGCGCGTACAGGCTGCCGTGGGTGGGGTCTTTTTTGGCGCGAATAACTTTTTGGGCCAGTTTGATGAAATCCTGGTGGGGCCGCATATCGGCGCGGTAGCCAAAAAAACCGCTGGACACGCGGGCGTAGGTGTCTCCGTAACCGGGGTGCCGCAGCCGGTTTTTTGCTACCCAGCCCACGTAGTAGGCTGCTTCCTGGTCAAACCGCGATTCCCCCTCCATAATGCGGGCCAGGTCAACAACGTCGGCGCGCGGGGGCAGCGGAAAAACAAGTTGCGGCAGCCCCGGCAGCGAGGTGGCGCGCGGGGTGTACATACGGGTGGGCTGCGCACCGTCAAATACCGGGGTGGCAGTGGGCGTGGTCACAATTTCCGGAGTGGGGCCGGGAGTCCAGGTAGGCGGCAGCGCAAATCCGCGGGTGGCCGCAGCCTGTACTACCATTCGGGGTAGGGGCCGCCCGGACAGCAGGGGCAAAACCCCAAAAACCACAATCCACAAAAACAGCAGAAACCCCAAAACGCCCAGCAGCAACACAATCTGCTCGGCAGAAATACGGCGGGAACCTTTCCCGACCGGCTTTTTGGGTGCAGAAGGTTTGTGTTCTGGCATCGGCAATTGGCCTGTTTGGTTTACGGCTGGCCCACAATTCCCAGCCGCGTGCTGCCCAGTTGGGCCGGGTCAAACCAGGCCACGGGCCGGCCAAACCAGCCGTCAGCCGGAGTCAGATTAAAACGCCGGCAGGCCCGGTCAAAATCGGTGGTTGCCAGCAGGTAGGCGCACGGTGAATCAT
>RFJF01000902.1 GCA_003695455.1 Chloroflexota bacterium | reverse complement strand
GCACAGATTTACACAGATGAGCACAGATAAAAGCAAAAAATCATTAAAAAATCTGTGAAAATCTGTGAAAATCTGTGGACTGATTTAAAACCGTAGAGTAGCTGGCTCTGGAAGGAGAACATTGTGGCTTTTTACGCGCATATTGTGGGCTGGGGAAAGTACGTTCCTGAAAACGTTGTAACCAACAATGACATTGCTCAATTTATGGATACATCCGATGAGTGGATCAGAACCCGCACCGGCATCCGTGAGCGACGCTTTGCCACCGACACCGACACCACGGCCAGCATGTCAATTGCGGCGGCCCGGCTGGCGCTGGACCGCGCCCGGATTGCGCCTTCGGCGGTGGATTTGATTATTGTGGCTACCCTCAGCCCGGAACATATTTTTCCATCAACGGCGGCGCTGGTGCAGGATGCATTGGGCGCAACCCGTGCCGGCGCGTTTGACCTGAGCGCGGCCTGCTCCGGCTTTATTTACGCCCTGTCAATGGCCAGCAACGCTATTCAATCTGGCATGGCCAAGGTGGTGGTGGTTATCGGCGCTGAAACCCTGTCGCGGGTGCTGGACCCGGAAGACCGCAGCACCTACCCTTTGTTTGGCGATGGCGCCGGGGCGGTGGTGTTGCAGGCGCACACCATGCCGGGCGGTTTGCTTGGTTACAAACTGGGCGCCGACGGCTCCGGCGGTGAGCATCTGGCTATTCCCGCCGGCGGTAGTAAAATACCAACCAGCCAGTACACGCTTGACAACCGCCTGCATTACGTCAAAATGAATGGCCGCGAGGTGTATCGCTTTGCCACGCGGATTATGGGCCGCGTGTCCAAAGAGGTGTGCCAGCAGGCCGGCGTTCCGCTGGATGAAATTGACCTGTTTGTGCCGCACCAGGCTAACATTCGCATTATCAAAAGCGCCAGCAAATATCTGGGCATCAGCGACGACAAAGTATTTACCAACCTGGAAAAATATGGCAACACGTCGGCGGCATCCATCCCCATTGCCCTGTGCGAGGCTATTGAGCAGGGCCGGGTTCACACCAACGATAAAATTGTGATGGTGGGTTTTGGCGGCGGGCTAACCTGGGGCGCTGCCGTGGTGAAATGGGGCCTGCCGATGCCGTACAAGCGACGCCAGTGGTGGTACCGCGGCGTGCGCTGGTTTGTGTATCGCTGGGCCGGGTTGCGGTCAATGGCCCTGCGGTTGCGCCGCCAAATTGAAAACAAACTGCCGGTAGATGAGGATAACGGTTACTTGCCGCCGCGTCGCGATGAATTGAAAGACAAGAAAGACAAGAAGGAAAAGAAAGAAAAACCGGTTAAACCCCGGCTAAAATCAGTTTCCAATGATGATTTGAAATCGGTGAAAATTGAACCGCCTGTACCGCCTGCCGGTGGTGGTACTAACGGCCATTCTTCCAACGGCAAACAACACCCGGCAAAGGAATCGCCGCAGGTTGGCGTTGAAAAAACGGCAGAAAAAACCGTAGAAAAAACCAATTAACAACCCCAAATTGAAATTTGTGCAACAAAAAAACGTGAAGCCTCCTCACAGAGAGCTTCACGTTTTTGTTTGGCATGTGTTACCCGGATTTGGCTAAAATTTAAACGCGCCGCCCTCTTTTTTCTGCCCGGCGGTATCGGCTTTTTCTGCGCCTTCCGCCACAAGCCCGGCCAGCACATCACGCAGGGCGGTCACAAATCGCTCATTTTCCTCCGGCAACCCCACCGAGACCCGCAGGTGGGTGGGCAGGTAAAACTGGCCCATGGGCCGCACAATTAACCCGTGTTGCAGCAACCGCGCCGAAACCTCGGCGGCGTCAAAGGCGGGCTTGAACAGCACAAAGTTGGCCTGACTGGGCCATACCTGCACGTCCTCTATCTCTGCCAGCGCGCTGTGCAGGTACTCTCGGCCCGCAACCACCAGTTTCACCGTGTTTTCAAGATAGTCCGCATCATCCAGCGCAGCCAGCGCGCCGGACAGCGTCATTTGATTCAGGTGGAAGGGCAGTTTGGCCCGCGAAAGGTACTGTGCAATTTCAACCGGGGCCACCCCGTACCCCAGCCGCAGACCGGCCAGCCCGTACGCTTTGGAAAAGCTGTGCAGCACCAGCACATTTTTGCCCTGCCGCACGTACTCCAGCGAGTCGGAGAATTCCGGGTGGGTGGCAAAGTGGTGGTACACTTCATCGGCTACCAGCAGCACGTGCGGCGGCAGGTGTTCAACCAGCGTGTCCATTTGCGCGGCGGGCAAAATGGAGCCGGTGGGGTTGTTGGGACTGCACACGTACACCAGCCGCGTCCGTTCCGTTACAGCCGAAAGAATGGCCTCCACATCGTACAAAAAATCATCCGCCAAAAGGTCCACGTAGACTACACCGGCCCCGGCGCGGCGGGCGGTGATGTCGTACATGGGGAAGGTGGGGCGGCAGATGATGGCCTCGCTGCCGGAATCCAGAAAACTGGTTGCCAGCATATCCAGAACGTCGCAACCGCCGTTGCCGGTAATGAAATTGTCGGGCGAAAGTCCGTGGCCGTTTACCCGCGCCAGCGCCGCCCGCAGCGCGTCATCGGCGATGGGAGGGTAGCGGTTCAACTCTGAAATGGCGGCCTGCATGGCCGCCACGGCTTTGGGCGATGGCCCCAGTGGGCTTTCGTTGGAGGCCAGTTTGGCAATGTCGTCCCGGCCCACCTGCGCCCGGATATCGGCAATGGATGCGCCGCCCACGTAAATTGGCGACGCCGAAACGTTGGGGTTTAAATGAAGATGGCTCATCAGTGTTGTCCTTTTTTGATTTCAGAATCCGGATTCTGAATTCTGCCGCCGCCATTCGTACATCAGCACGCCGCCGGCCACCGAGACATTCAGGCTTTCGGCGTGGCCGATGAGCGGCAGGCTCACGTAACCGGTCAGGTGGGGGTGCAGGTCGTCGCTCAGACCGCGCGCCTCGTTGCCCAGCACCAGCGCCACCGATCCCCGCAGGGCGTTGCTCTGCCACACAGTCTGGCCGCGCCGCCCGTCTGCGCCCACGGGCCGGAACCCCAACCCCGCCAGCGGCGCGAGCGCATTGGCCGGGTGGGGCGTACGGGCAAACGGCAGGCTGAACAGCGAGCCCATTGTGCCGCGCACGGTTTTGGGGTCAAACGGGTCCACGGT
>RFJF01000901.1 GCA_003695455.1 Chloroflexota bacterium | reverse complement strand
TACATCACCAAACCCATTCACCAGGCCGAAGTACTGGCCCGCGTAAAAACCCATCTGCGTATCCGTGATTTAACCCTGAGCCTGCAAGCGCAGGCCAAAACCCTGCAAAAAACCAATGCAGAACTCAACCAAACCCTGGCCGAACTCAAAGAGACCCAAAGCCAGTTGGTAGAGTCAGAAAAAATGGCCGCACTGGGCGGGTTAGTAGCCGGCATAGCCCACGAAATCAACACCCCCATTGGCGTCGGGGTTACTGCGGCCTCAACCCTACACGATGAAACCCAATATTTTCTCAAATCTTATGCTTCCGGCCACCTGAAACGCTCAGAATTGGATGATTACATTGAAACGGCCCAAACCAGCAGCCAATTGATTTTAGCCAACCTGCAACGCGCCGCAGACCTGGTAAAAAGTTTCAAGCAGGTTGCCGTAGACCAATCCAGCCTGGAATACCGTCAATTTCTGGTTAAACCCTACCTTGAAGATATTCTTTTAAGTTTGACGCCGCAACTCAAACACACAAACCACATCATTGAAATCACCGGCGATGACCAAATTTCGGTGACAAGTTATCCGGGCGCATTATCGCAGGTGGTTACCAACCTGGTGATGAACTCGCTGATGCACGCCTACCAGAAAGGACAGGCCGGCCACTTGCATTTTCATCTGGCCTGCAATGGTGACAGGCTCATCCTTGAATATTCAGACGATGGATGTGGCATGACCCCTGAAACCCTTAAAAAAATATACAACCCTTTCTTCACCACCAAACAGGGCCGG
This sequence comes from Chloroflexota bacterium, assembly GCA_003695455.1. GTDB lineage: Bacteria > Chloroflexota > Anaerolineae > 4572-78 > J111 > J095. The sequence goes on along the minus strand of RFJF01000901.1, from coordinate 4,092 downwards.
GGTGGCAGCGGGTTGGGCCTGCACATTGTGTACAACGTGGTCACCCAAAAAATGCGCGGAACTATTCAGTGTGAAAGCCAGGTAGGTGTGGGCACCAAATTTATGATGAAAATTCCGCTCAATATCAGCACCGAGCTGCCGGAAAGCGCGGTGCCAGAAAATGTGCAGCTTTAAGGTGGTTAGCTATGCGTAACGGCAGTATAGAATCAAATGGTATCACATCCAAGGCACAAACCCCGGATAATCAAGATGAACTGCTGGTACTTGAAGACGACCGGGCAGACGCCATTGACGCCGCCCCCCAGCCTGACCCGTGGAAAATCTTGATTGTTGATGATGAACCGGCGGTACATCAGGTGACAAAATTGGCGCTCAAGGGCTTTACATTTGCCAACCGGCCGCTAACCTTCATTTCGGCCTTTGACACCCCACAAACCAAAGCCGCGCTCAATGACCATCCGGACATCAACCTCATTCTGCTTGATGTGGTGATGGAAGAGAAAGACTCCGGCCTGACCCTCATCAAATATATCCGCGATGACCTGCAAAACAACCTGGTCCGTATTATTTTGCGCACCGGCCAGCCCGGCGAAGCGCCGGAAGAATCGGTCATTGTTAATTACGCCGTTAACGCCTACAAAACCAAAAACGAACTCACCCGCCGCAAACTGTTTGCCACACTTGTCACCGGCTTAAGGTCATACAATGACCTGATGACCATTGAAACAAACCGCAGAAAACTTGAGGCGCTGCAAGTTGAGCTGCAAGCCCGCAACAAGGCGCTTGTTGCGGCCAAAGAAACCGCCGAGCGCGCCAACCGGGTCAAACGTGATTTTTTGCGGGTCATCAATCATGAATTACGCACGCCGCTGAATGTAATTCTGGGTATGTGCAGCCTGCTCAGAGATGAAATTGTTGGCCCGTTGGGTGAGGAGCAGGCCGAATCCGTGGCCTCAATTGAAAACAGCGGGCATCATTTGCTGGGGCTCATTGAGGATATTCTGGATTTCTCAACCATCCAGGCCAACACCCTGAAACTGTCTATTGCGCCGGTATCGGTGTCTGGTGTGTGCCGCGAGGCGCTGCGGCTAAGCAGACAACTGGCCCGGCAAAAGAATATTCGGGTCTCGTTTAAGGCAGACCGGCTGGGGGCTACGCTGGAAGCCGATGAACTCCGGCTGAAGCAGATTTTGTTGAATTTGCTTGATAATGCCATCAAATTCACCCCGCAGAACGGGTGGATTGGGCTGGATGTTAAGTGCGATGACCAGCGGCAGCAGATTCGTTTCTCTGTATGGGATACCGGCACCGGAATTGACCCCCAAAAACTAAATGACCTGTTTGAACCTTTCACCCTGGGTCAGGATATTCTCACCCGCAAAGAAGGCGGGGCCGGGCTGGGGTTATCGCTGGCAGCCCGCTTAACAGAAATGCACCAGGGACACATATCGGTCCGGAGTTCGCCCGGCAAAGGGAGCATTTTTACCGTTACGCTCCCCCAAAAAGCGCAAATCTTGCCGGATGCAGAAACCGAAGCACTACTGGAACAGCTACGTTAGTTTACCGGACAACCGTTCACACTATGCTTGAACCCGCAAACACGTTACCAACCAAAAACGGCGCGCCAGAGAAAGCGTGTTGCAAAAACGGAACCACCGATTTGGCGCAGGTAAATGCAGCCCTCAAACGGGAAATTGCCGAACGCAAGCTGATTGAAGAGGCGCTGCGCCAAAGCGAAGAACGATTCCGGCAGTTCATCACCTCCATTAGCGATCATATTTACGTGACCCGCATCACTGCCGCCGGAGAACGGGCCAATCTCTACATTTCGCCCAACGTTGAAAAGTTAACCGGCTACCCCCGCCAAAATTTTGTTGACGATTGGAGCTACTGGGCCTCAAACGTCATTCACCCCGATGACCGGCCCATTGCCGCCCATCAGGCCGCAACACTGGCTCGCGGTGAAAACAGCGAAACCGAATACCGGGTTATCCGGGCCAACGGGCAGGAAATCTGGGTGCGAGACAGCGCGCGGGTAGAAACGTACCAGCCCACCAGCCAAAACCTGATGGTGTACGGCGTGGTTAGCGACATTACCGGCAGAAAGCTGGCCGAAATTGAAAATACTGCCCTGCACACCCAAACAAAAAGACGGGCCAGGGCGTTGGAAATTCTCAACAAGGCCGGGCAAACCATCACCTCTACCCTGGATTTGAACACCGTGCTTGAGCAGGTGTTGCACCAGGTCCAAATGCTCTTTGAGGCCGAAGGCGCATCAATTTTGTTGTACAACCCGGTCAGAAACAAGCTGGTCTTTGAGGCGGTTTCCGCCGAAGATGCGGATTTGTTCCTGGGCAAAGCACTGTACCCCACAGAAGGCATTGCCGGCTGGGTGTTGCAAAACAAGAAACCGGCCATATCGGCCAATGCCCGGCAGGATTATCGCTTTTTGCAGGAAAGCCTGACCAACGTTGCCAAACATTCGCAGGCCACACAGGTGCAGGTCACGCTGGGTATTTCTGACAGCACCGTCAACCTGAGCGTCAAAGATAACGGCGAAGGCTTTAGCCAGAGCGTTGACCAGGCCTTTTCAAACCAGTTGAGCGGCATTGGCCTTTTGGGTATGCGGGAACGGCTGGAACTGTTGGGCGGCTGGCTCGATGTGGATTCCCGGCCCGGTGAAGGCACTTGTATAACGGCCCATCTTCCGCTGGAGGCATGTTAGATGATCCGTGTGGTTTTGGCAGAAGATCACCATCTGGTCCGGCAGGGTATTCGCTCGCTGCTGGAGAAAACCGGGGAAATTGACATTGTGGCCGAAGCAGAAAACGGCGAAGAGGCCATTCATCTGGTACAGCAGTACATCCCCGACGTGCTGGTGACCGACATTGGTATGCCACGGCTGAACGGCATTCAGGCCGCAGAAAAAATCCGGATGCTGGGCCTGCCCACCCGGGTGGTCATTTTATCAATGCATACCAACAAAAGCCTGGTGCGCCAAAGCCTGCGCAGCGGCATTAAAAGTTACATTCTCAAAAGCTCTGTGAAAGACGACCTGCAAATTGCTATCCGCGCCGCCTACCGCAACGCCACCTACCTGAGCCCCACCGTGTCAGAACTGGTTCTGGCAGATCTGGTACCCTCTCCAACCTCTGCCACCGATGGGGACGGTTTTGACAAACTGACCCCCCGCGAGCGTGAAATTCTCAAACTCATTGCCGAGGGATACACCAACAAAGCCATTGCCGACCTGATGCATTTGAGCATCAAAACCATTGAAAAAGACCGCGCCCGGCTCATTGACAAGCTGAAGTTGCGCGATATCAAAGCGCTGACCGGCGTCGCCATCCGGCACGGGTTGATTTTACCCGATGTGTAAACCGGCCCGCTCCACAACTGTGACCCCCCCCCTGTGCCACACCTCTCCAAACTGTAGGGTCAATTTACCAATTTTATAGGGTGAAATACGCTGTAGCCCAACCCTGATTTTTGCTAAAATAGCATCACTAATCCTTTGCATAAGGAGCGAGTCGCATGATTCAGGTGATTTTAGCAGAAGAACATCCACACATCCGCCGGGGAATCCGGCGCCTGCTGGAAAAAACCGGCGATATCAAAATTCTGGCCGAGGCCAAAACCCGCGAAGAGGCCATCCGGCTGGGCCAATATTTCGCGCCCGATGTCCTGATTACCGATATTGGCCCATCGCAAAGCACAGACCGCCAGATTGTGGAAAAAATCCGCAGCTCGGGCGGAAAAATGCGGGTCGTCTTTTTATCAATTTACGCCAGCACTAGTCTGGCCAAAGAAAGTTTGCAGAACGGGGCCACAGGATACGTACTCAAAAGCTCGGTCAAAGAGGAACTGCCCAGCGCCATCCGGGCCGCATACCAGAATGCAACCTACCTTAGCCCAACAATTTCAAATGGAGTCGCGGCAGAACCGCGACCCACAGCCCAGCAATTTGCCTTTACCTAAACCGAGGTGCCGTATGAACCGCAAAGCCCAACTCATTGTCCCCTTAATTTTAATCGCTTCGCTGGTTGGCGGCGCGTGGCCTCTGGTCACCGCCGAACCGGCCCAACCGCCGGC
>RFJF01000900.1 GCA_003695455.1 Chloroflexota bacterium | reverse complement strand
TCGGTCACCAGGCGCATGGAGGGCCGGGGCGGGAAGATGAACTCCTTCTGGGCGATGTACTCTTTGAGGATGTCGTTCTGGATGGTGCCGGTGAGCTGTTCCGGTTTGACCCCCTGCTCCTCGGCGGCGACGATGTAAAAGGCCATCACCGGCAGCACCGCGCCGTTCATTGTCATTGAGACAGACATTTGGTCCAGCGGGATGCCATCGAACAGGATTTTCATATCCAGAATCGAATCAATGGCGACTCCGGCCTTGCCCACATCGCCGATGACGCGGGGGTGGTCGGAATCATAGCCGCGATGGGTGGCCAGGTCAAACGCCACCGACAGCCCTTTTTGGCCGGCAGCCAGATTGCGGCGATAAAAGGCGTTGCTCTCTTCGGCGGTGGAGAAGCCGGCGTACTGGCGCACCGTCCACGGCCGGGAGGCGTACATAGTGGGGTACGGCCCGCGCAAAAAGGGCGGCAGGCCGCTCATAAAACCCAAGTGTTCCAGATTGGCAGTATCCTGCGCGGTGTAGAGCAGTTGCACGTCAATCTGCTCGTTGGTTTTCCAGACCCAATCTTCCACCGTGTGGCCGGTTTCGGCTTCAACCTGCCGCCGCCAGTCATCGTAATTTGGCGCGTCAAATTGAATATCGTCGTAATTGATTGTTGTGAAATCCGGTGTTTGGTTCATCACGTTCTCCAGTAGAGGAGTTAGGGGTCAGGATTTGGGAATTAGGGGTTTTGCCCTGATTCCGGTTTCCTATTTCCCACCCTTGCTTTTCAGACTTGTTATCAGGCCATTGAGCATCCGGCCGATTTCATCAATTTTTGTCAGCAATAATTGTTGCGAAGTGTATTGCAAAAACCCCATTTTTTCAGAAATGATAATTTGTGTTTCCAACTCCATTAAAGAACCTCTGGCAATGGTCAAAAAACGGATATATTCTCGCGTATTTCCCCGTCCCCAGCCCTCGGCAATATTTGAAGGAACAGAAACTGCCGAGCGTCTGAGTTGTGAAATCAGGCCATATCGTTCTTCTTTGGGAAATTTCCCCGTTAACTGATAAACCTGCGTCACCAGATCAACCGCTTTCTGCCAAACCAGCAATTCTTTGTACGAATTCATTTCTGAATGATTTTCCTAACTCCCAACCCCAAATTCCTGACTCCTGACTCCTAATCCCTCATACAATCCGCTCAAAATTTCAACCACGTTGGCCCGCAGATGGATGAACTCATCCACGCCGGCGGCTTTGTACGTGTCAAGCTGGTCTTTGGGCAAACCGGCCAGCAGCACGGCGATGTCCGGGTTGGCCTGTTTGACGGCCTGCGCCAGTGGCGGAACCACGGCCGGGTAATCGTCATCCGCGCCGCAGATGACCACCACCGGCGCGCCGGAATCCAGCGCGGCCTGTGCGGCGCTTTCCGGCGATTCTGCGCCGGGGCCGGACTGGATTTCAAAGCCACCCACCCGGAAAAAGTCGGCGGCAAAATCGGCGCGGGCTTTGTGGCGCGGCACGGGGCCAATGTTCGCCAGAAAAACCTGCGGCCGGTGACCGTGCTGCGCGGCGTAATCTTTGGCAACATCACGCAGGGCTTCAAATGGTGCGGCGGCACGGAAGGGTTTGAGCGGGGTCACGGTGGCGGGCGTCCGGTCTCCGCTGCGCAGGGCGCGGGCCAACTCGCCGAGCGTGGCCCCGGCCACGGCGGCATCTACCGCTGCCCGAATCGCCGCATCGCGTTGGGAGGTGACCGCGTGGCCCAACTGGGCCATAATGGTGGTGCGCTGGGTAACGTCCAGCCCGTTGCGGAAATCATCCACGTATTTTGCCCGGGTTTGCTGCAATGCCGCAGCATCGGGGCGGCGCCGGGGCGGCAGGGTTTCGGCCAGATTGGGGTAGCGGTTGGTGCCCACCAGTACATCTTTGCGAACCGCCAGATTTTTGGTGCGTTCTGCGGCGGTTTGGGCCACCTGCGCCTGCGGAAAACCGGCTTGCAGCGCGGCCAGCATCCCGCCCTGCGCTTCAACTTGCCGGAACAGCGTCCACGCATTGCGGGCCACCGCATCGGTGAGCGATTCCACGGCCCACGCCCCGCCCGCCGGGTCAATCACGCGGGTCAGGTGGGCTTCGTGCTGCAAAATGAGCTGGGTGTTGCGGGCAATCCGCCGCGAAAATTCATCGGGCAAACCAAATGCCGTGTCAAATGGATGCGTGTGCAGGCTGTCTGCGCCGCCAACCGCCGCCGCAAACGCCTCGGTGGTGACGCGCAGCAAATTCACGTGCGGGTCCAGCGTGGTTTTGTTGGATGTACCGGTTTCGGCGTGAATGGTGGCCTTTTGCGCGGCCCGGCTGCCGCCCATCGCTTTGACTGCTTTGGCCCACAGCACGCGGGCGGCGCGGAGTTTGGCAACTTCCATAAAATAATTTGAACCGATGGACAGCGCCAGCCGTATGTGCGGCGCAACGGCGTTGACCGGCAGTTCGCGGGCGTTCATTTCCCGCAGATATTCAACGGCGGTAGCCAGCACAAAGGCCAGTTCCTGCACGACGCTGGCGCCGGCGTTGGCGTAGGGCTGGCCGTGAACGGTGACAATTTGCAACTGCGGCGCGCGAGACACCGCCCAGTACAGCAGATTTGCCATTTTGTCATAGCCGCCCGCCACCGAGCGGGGATATTCGCCATATTGGGCCAGCGCGCCCAGCGGGTCCATTTCAAGACTGCCGCGCAAAATCCGGGCGGGTTTGCCCAGCCGGCGCAGCAGGGCCAGCAGCAGCGCCAACGTGGGAACCGCGGTGCACGGCGCGCCCAAAAATAACGGGGTGGTTTCCAGGTCAACACCCTCCAGCGCGGCAGCCAGGTCATCTACGGTAGAAATTGCCACGCCGCCCACGCCAACCTCGCCGGGCGCGGCTTCTTCCGGGTCAAGCCCTTTGGTGCCTGCCACATCCAGCGGCAGGTACACGGCGGTTTGCCCCCGAGCCAGGTCGGCGCGGAGGGCGGCGTTAAATTCGGCGGCGGTACTGTAGGGGATTCTCTGTGCAATCAGCCACGGTTTGGCGGCGGCCCGGCTGCCGCGCAGCGCGGGCGGCTGTCCCGGCAAAGAATTTAGGTGGGGCAGGCCGGCCATATCTTTGGCCCGGTAAATGGGTTGCAGGGTGATGCCTTCGTAAGTGGGG
>RFJF01000100.1 GCA_003695455.1 Chloroflexota bacterium | reverse complement strand
GTCCATTTGTGCCATTTGTGATTAAGAGTGTCTGGCAGTGAAATCTTTAAGAATTATGATAAAAACCGGCGAACTTCACCTGCGGTGAAGGTTTCCGGTTTTGCTACGTATAACATTCAGCCCAACAAAGGAGAATGCTGTGAAAAAAGTAGTTTTTACCATTTTGACCCTGCTGTTGGCGGCAGCAGCCGTGCCGCTGGCAACGCGCGCGCAATCGCCGGTGGAGTGCGCCGAAGAGTACGTGGTGCAGCCCGGCGACACGCTGGCCGGCATCGCCGAGCAGATGTTGAGCGACCCGCTGGCGTATCCGGCCCTGATGGTGCTGGGCAACGCCGCGCCCAACGATGATTACACCAACATTGATAACCCCAACGTCATCGAAGAAGGCTGGACCATCTGCATCCCCAGCGAAGAAGATTTGCCCGATTTGCTGGCGCAGGGCGGCCCGGTGGTGCAGGCCGTGGCCCGCGCCTTTGGCCTTGAACCGCCGCCTCCGCTGGAAGATACGCCGTGGGTGCTGGTGGGTTACGGCAATTCCGAAAACCCCACCGTGGTTGAACCGGGAACCGTGGTCACGGCGCAATTTTTGGCCGACGGCACGCTGACCGGCTCCGGCGGCTGCAACAATTACACCCTCAAATATGAGGCCGATGAAGACAAAAATCTCACGGTTCGGGGGCCGGCCGGAACCAGCCTGCAAATCTGCCCCATCGGCAACGAGCAGGAAACCACCTATCTGAACGCCCTGCAAAAAGCAGAAAGCTACCAGATTACCGCCGACGGCTTTTTGCAGATTGAGTACAAAGCCGGCCTGCTCAACACAGAAACCCTCTTTTTTGTCTCCGGACAGGCGCAGTTGAAAAATACCCAGTGGGTGCTGCAAGCCTACGGCAATCCGGAAAATCTGCAAACCGTTGAACCCGCCACCACCATCACCGCCGTCTTTACCGGCCTGCCCAACCGCAACGAGGGCACAATTGTGGGCTTTGGCGGCTGCAACAGCTACTCCACCGATTACACCGTGCAGGATAACCGGCTGATTGTACGCCCGCCGCTGAGTACGCAGGCCTTCTGTGAAGTCGGCTCGGACCAGGAAACCACGTACCTGTCCTTGCTGGGCCAAGCCGAAACCTTTGAAATTGTGGGCAAGCAGTTGACCGTAACCGGGCCAAACGGCGTGCTCATCTACTCCTCGGCCAACCTGCCGCTGGAGCAGACGCTGTGGACGCTGGAATCATTTGGCGGGCCGGGCGCGCAGCAACCCGTTCCCACCGGGCTGGAACTGACGGCCCTGTTCAAACCCAATGCCGAAGCTGACGGCGGCGGAACCGTGAGCGGTTTTTCAGGCTGCAACAATTACAACGCCACCTACCAAACCGCCGAAGGCCGGCAGTTGACCGTTGGCCCGGCTGCCGTTACCCGAATGGCCTGCCCCGACGCTGAAGAATTTGCCGAACAATCTTTTTTGGGTGCGTTGGGCAGCGTTGAACGCTACCAGGTGCTGGGTGACCAGCTCCGCCTCTTTTTTGATGGCGGCCAGCAGGTCATCACCTTCCGCGCCAACCGCACCCCGCTGGAAAGCACCTACTGGAAGCTCATCTCCTACGGCGATATCGAGTCGCCCCAACTGCCGGTTGAAGGCGCAGACGTGACCGCCGTATTTGAAGAACGGCCCAACTCGCCGTCCGGAGTGGTGGGTGGCAGCACCGGCTGCAACGGCTTTAGCGCCACCTACGCCGCCAGCCTGACCGGCATCAAAGTGAATCCGCCCATCAACACGCTCACCTTCTGCGGCGGCCAGGTGGGCAATGTGGAGCGCGCCTACCTGCAAGGTCTGGCCGGCGCCACCGAATACAACATTGTGGGCAACGCCCTGCAAGTGGTGTATGACGATGGCCTGCAAGCGCTCAACTTTGTGGCTTCGCAGCCGCCGGCTGTGCCGCCAACCGCCGTCATCGAAGGGCCGGCAGAGGCCCAGGCGGGCGACACCGTGACCTTCAGCGGCAGTAATTCGCAGGGGCCGGAAAGCCCCATCGGGCAGTACAACTGGGACTTTGGCGATGGTGTGACCGCCGAAGGCGAAGGGGTGAATCACATTTACGGCCGGGCAGGCAATTACACCGTGCGCCTGACCGTGGTTGATGAGCGCGGCATCAGCAGTTCAACCACCACCCAGATTACCGTGACCGACCCGCCGGCCACCGGCCCCACCGCCGTCATCGAAGGGCCGACCAAAGCCTTTGCCGGGCAGGAAGTCACCTTCCAGGGCGGCAACTCGATTGCCGGCAGTACGCCGATTGCGGTCTATGCCTGGACGGTTGAAAACATCCAGCCCACGGCAAACAACGCGGATGTGAAATTCACCACCCGCTTTGACCAGCCGGGCAAATATCAGGTAACACTGACCGTCACCGACCAGGAGGGGTTGAGCGACAGCGCCAGCCTGCAAATCGAAATCTTCCCGGTTGAAGTGCCACCTGCTGGTCCCACCGCGGTCATCGAAGGGCCGACCGAGGCCGAAGTGGGGCAGGATGTGACCTTCCAGGGGGGTAACTCCGTCCCCGGCAGCACGCCGATTGTGGTCTACGCCTGGAGCGTGAACGGCGCAGAAACCAACGCGCGCAGCGCGGATGTGCGCTACACCACCCGCTTTGACCAGCCGGGCCAGTACGAAGTGGCGCTGACCGTCACCGACCAGAACGGCCTGAGCCACACCAGCAGTCTGGTGGTCAACGTTTCAGAAGCGCCGCCGCCCGCCACCGGTCCTACCGCCGTCATCGAGGGGCCAACGCAGGCCCAAGTGGGGCAGGATGTGACCTTCCAGGGGGGCAACTCCATCCCCGGCAGTACGCCGATTGTGGTTTACGCCTGGGGTGTTGACGGCCCGCAGCCGGCCTCGTCGCCGGATGTCAGCTTTACCACCCGCTTTGACCAGCCAGGCGTGTACAACGTTACCCTGACCGTCACCGACCAGAACGATTTGAGCGACAGCCGCAGCCTGCAAATTGAGGTCACGGCCAAAGAAGAACCGCTCCCGCCGCTGGAAGGTGTGAACTGGGTATTGCAGGGTACCCTGCCAGAAACCACCATCACCGTTCTGTTTGATGGAGCCAACATTAGCGGCTCAGGCGGCTGCAACACTTACAACGGAACCTACGCCTCCACCCGCGCCGCCGGGCCAAATAATAACATTTCAATCGGTACGCTCGCTGCCACGCAAATGGCCTGCGAACAGCCGATTATGGAACAGGAGCAGGCCTACCTGTCCGCGCTGTCTGCGGCGCAATCCTACTCCATTCAGGGCAACACCCTGACCATTGCCCATCCGGGCGGTGCGCTGGTGTACCAACAAGCGCAGTAGTAGCTAAAATTTCTTCAACCTGAAACCTGATAAAACTCGCGGGGACTCAAGTCAGTTCCCGCGAGTTTCTTTTTTTGCCGTTTTCGGGTAAATTTAGCGGATTACCACTGCGCGTCAGAAAAGAGGCAGGCAAATGGCAGCACTATTCAAAAACAAGGTTTATCTGGTTGTGGTTGTGGCCCATTTTGTGATTGACGTGTTCAACAGTTCCGGCCCGGTGCTGGTTACATTTTTGAGCGTGCCAATGAAAATGAGCGCCGCGCAGATTGGGCTGGCCGTGGGCGGCTACCAGTTTTTTGCTGCACTCACCCAACCGTTGTTTGGCTGGCTGGCCGACCGGGTGGGCAGCCGCTGGTTGGGGCCGGGCAGTGTGACCTGGACCATTGGCTTTTTGGTGTTGTCTCTGGTGGCTGCTGACCGCACCGGTAATTTTTGGTTGTTTCTGGCAATGTTTGTGCTGGCCAGTGTCGGCTCCAGCGCGTTTCACCCGCTGGGAACCAAGCACGCCGCCGATGAAGTGGCGCACATTGCCGCCACCGGCACGGCGGTCTTTTTTCTGTTTGGGCAAACCGGGTTGGCAACCGGTCCCATCCTCACCGGCATCATTCTGGACATCAGCGGCACGGCCGGGTTGTACCTTTTGGCGCTGATGGCCGTGCCGTACCTGATTTTTATGGCGATTGCCCTGCGTGGCGTGCGCCCCGACGCGCATGCGCATCACACATCTGCTTCTGCGGCGACGGCCAAAAAGATTATTCGCTGGGGGGCCATTTCTGTACTGGCCCTGCTGATGGGACTGCGTTCGTGGGCATTTTTGGGCACGGTTACATTTTTGCCCAAACTGTTTCAGGAAATGGGCTGGGAAGCGACCGGCTACGGATTCATCACCGGTACATTTTGGATGGCCTCGGCCATAACCGGGGTGCTGGCCGGGAATCTGGCCGATCGCTACGGCCGGCGGCAAGTGGTATTTGCCACTCTGCTCATTGGCTCGATCCCCCTCTATTTTTTGCCCCTCACGGATGGCTGGATGGCCTTTCCGCTGGCGATTATCGCCGGCGGGTTGCTGGGCGCGTCGCACAGTATTTTGGTGGTGATTTCTCAGGCCATTCTGCCCGGCAAAAAAGCGTTCACCAGCGGCGTCACGCTGGGCTACCTGTTTGGCACGGGGGCGCTGGCCGCGTGGCTCATCGGCTCAATGGCCGATACGTGGGGGCTGGCGCCGATTATTCAGGCCGGTACGCTGGCCGGGGTTGCGGCGGCGTTGCTGGCCTTTGCTCTGCCGTCAACCCGGCAGCCGACGCAAACTTCGGCGGAGCAGCCGGAAGCCGTGCCGGTCAAATTGTGAAAAATCGGAAGTAGGGAGCAGGGAGTAGGAAGCGCAGAGGTGAGGGGCGGCAGCGGGAGTGAAAACTCCGCAGGTGGCAAGTTGCAAGTGGCAGGGCCATATATTCGTCGCTCGTCACACGTAATTCGTCGTTTGCTGTCTGCCGTCTACCGTATTTTCACAGGAGTCGGACAGTCCCTGGCGGGACGACAACGAGAATGAAAATAGAGTTCATCTGCCATTCGCTGAATCGTTGAATCGCTGAATCGCTTATTTTCAAGGGAGCCTGTTTTTATCCTTTATCCCTTCACCTTTACCCTTATTTTATACGAGGAGGTAACGATGCACCCCACCATTGACCAGCAGGTGACGTTTTTGTACACCCGCAATCTGGCAGAAACGGCCCAATTTTACGAGGATGTGCTGGGCCTGTCGCTGGTGCTTGATCAGGGTAGCTGCCGGATTTACCGGGTCAGCGGCGATGGGTTTTTGGGTTTCTGCCAGCGCGAATCGGCGCCGGAACAGCCGCAGGGCATTATTTTTACGTTTGCAACCCGGCAGGTGGATGAATGGTATCGCCTGTTATCGGAGCGCGGCGTAGAATTTGAAAAACCGCCCGCGCACAACCCGGATTACAATATTTACCACTGTTTTCTGCGCGACCCCAACGGCTACCTGCTGGAAATTCAGCAATTTCTGCACCCGGACTGGCCCCATCCGGTGGGGCGGGAGTAAAAAACGGAAGTGAAGTATAGGCGTGGTTCATTTGCACACTGTGTCATCTTTAAAAACGTAAAGCGTAAAACGTAAGGATTTCGGTCTGAATCGCACATTACGTTTTACGTTTTAACAGAGTGTGCAAACCGATGAATTTGTAAAGTTGAGAACCTGTCAAAATGAATCGCGCCGAAGTATGGAATACGGATTATGGTCAAACTGACCCGTCCTTACTCCTTTACTTCCTGCTTCCCAACCCGGACAAGCCGGAATAAAACAGGAAATGAAGTAGGGAGTAAGGATTAGGGAGTAGGCCAATTACTTCTTAATCCCTACTCCCTACTCCCTACTCCCTACTCCCTACTCCCTGCTTTACTCGTAAGCCAGCACCTCTTGCACGGTGATGCGTGAGGCGTTCCACGCCGGCAGAAAACTGGCCAGCGCCGACAGGAACACCACCACCACCAGCCAGATGCCCACGCCCACCCACGAAAAATTGTAGCTGAGCGAGGTGTACAAAAACTGCTGGCCCACAATATCGCTGAGCCAGCGGCTGATGGGCAGCGCTAGCACCGCGCCGGCGGCCCAACTGATCAACCCGATGATGATGCCCTCAGTGATGAAGACGCGCAGCACCGCGCCGTCTGACGCGCCAATGGCCCGGATGACGCCAATCTCGCGGGTACGCTCCAGCACGTTGATGCTCATAGTTCCCATTAGCCCCAGCCCGCCGATGACAGCCAGCAGCACCGCCATCAGCAGCAGCAGAACCACAATCACCTCAAAAATCTGTTCTACCTCGGCCCGCTCCTCCACCACTTTGGCCGTGGCGTTCACGTTCATCCCGATGTACTCAAAATGGTCCTCAAGATTGCGCACCACCTCGGTCTGGTAATCGAGGGTGTGTTCTTTGGTGGTGGCAAAAATCCACTCGGCGCGGCCTACGTTGTGTGCCACGCGGGCGTAGTAGGGGTAATTCACAAAAATTGAGGCCATCGGCATGCCGCCGGTGGCAATGCCCACCACCGTGAACGGCTCGTCTCGCCCGTCAATTTTGAGCGTCACTTCATCGCCCAGCTTCACATCCGGTTCATCGCGCAGGAAAATGGTGTTGACTACCAGCGCGTTTTCATCGCCGGGAACCAGCCAGCGGCCTTCCTTGATAGTGGGGTTGACCAGCGTGGTTTCGGCGGGCGGGGCGTACATAATAATATTGTCGCTGTTGCTGCCGTCGGGGCGCACGCGGCGGGCGTTGTAAAATCCCCATGTTTCCGCATCCACAATGCCGGGGATGGATTGGGTTTCGCGCACCAGCCGTTCTACCCGGTAGCCGCGTTCAAACTGCACGGCCACATCGTACCGAAAATAGTCCAGCCAGTCATCCAGCGTGCCCAGCAGCGAGGCCCGCACGGTGAACACGGTGATGAAAATAGCCCCGCCAAAAATGAGCGTTGCCAGGGTTAGCCCCAGCCGGGTTTTGCGCCGGAAGGTGTTGCGCAGCGAAAGCAGCAGCGGCCGCGACAACCGCCGCCGTAAAAAGCGGCTGCTCTGCATTTTCAGCAAAATCCGGTCAATAAAACTGCTGCCAAATTGCCCCCGGCCCAGCCCGTACTCGCTGATGGCCTGGCGCACGGTTACCCGCACGCCGGCCCAAATGGGAATAATGCCGGCCAGCAGCGGCACCACCAGCCCCACGGCAACTTCGGCGGCCAGCACTTCCGGCGGCAGACGGAAGCTGGTCACATCAAAATTGAGAAAACTGGCGATGAAGCGGCTAAAGTAGAAAGCCCCGACCACACCCAACGGCACGGCAATGGCCAGCGCCAGCAGGCCAAAAATGATGACCGTGGTCAGGTACATGCTCACCAGTTGCCGGGTGCGCGCCCCCACGGCTTTCATCATGCCGATTTGCCGGGTCTGCTGGGTGAGCAGCGCGGCAATAGTGTTGATGACCAGAAAGCCACTCAGCAGCAGCGACAGCGCCGCCAGCGCGCCCATCAGCACGGAGATGGCTTGAATCAGGTAATCGAGCAGGGGTTTGCCCGGTTCCGGGATGAGGGTAAACCAGACGGTGACGCCGGCGGCTTCCAGTTTGTCGCGCACTTTGTTGGCTGCGGTCTGAATATTTTCGCGGTTCATCGGGTCGCCGGATACCAGAAAGCGCATTTCGTTGTAGTCTCGTGGTTGGCCCAGCCAGTCCAGCGTGTCGGCGGTGACAAAGCCGTACACCACACCGTCAAAAACGTACATCTGGGCGTTGATATCGTGGGCGGTGCCGGCCACGCGCATTTGCCGGATTTTGCCGTCCGGGGTTTTCACGGTGACGGTATCGCCCACGTTGGCGTTAGCCAGCCCCAGCGCGGCCCGTTCGATGAGCATTTCATGGTCTTTGGGCGGCCAGTCGCCGGATTCCGGCGAAAAGCGGTCAATTTTGACCTCGTCAAAATCCGGAATGGCAATCAGGTAGAGCGTGCGCCACTCGTCCGGCCCGGTTTGGAGACGCATCGAGACCCGCCGCCGGCCTTCGGCTTCGCTCACTTCGTCAAGTCCCTCAACGGCCTCTACCACTTCATCGCCAAATGAATCAAAGGAAATCAACGTGGCGCTGGCCGGGTTGGTTGCCAGGTAGGCGTCGCGTAAATCACTGGACAGGACGATTTGCGAGGTGGCAATGGTTCCCACGGCAAACACGCCCACGGCAATGCTGAGCACCACCACCAGCGTGCGCCCTTTGTTGAGCCATAAATCGCGCAGCACTTTGCGCCAGCGGGGATGGATGATTTTAAGCATGGCCGCCCTCCACAGCTAAATTTTGGGGGTCATCGGCCGGGGGTGGGGTTTCATTGAGCATTTTGCGCAAGCCCGATTTGGTGCGGGGCCGGCGCACAATTTTGCCGTCGGCCAGCAGAATAGTGCGGCTGGCGCGTTCGGCCAGGTCCATGTCATGCGTGACCATCAAAATAGTTTTGCCGGCAGCCACCATATTGCTGAACAGGTGAAAGATTGAATCGGCGGTGACGGAATCGAGGTTACCGGTCGGCTCATCGGCCACCAGAATAGGGGGATCGTTGGCCAGCGCGCGGGCAATAGCCACCCGCTGCTGCTGCCCGCCGGAAATTGCGGTGGGCAGTTTGTAGGCGTGGTCGGCCATTTCAACTTGTTCCAGCAGATGCAGCGCCCGGTCTTCTCGTTCATTCATGGGGTAGGTGTTGCAAAAATCCATGGGCAGCATGACGTTTTCTACCACGGTCAGGGTAGGCAAAAGCTGAAAAAACTGAAAAACCACGCCCACATTTTTTCCGCGCCAGACGGCAATTTGCCCCTCGCTGAGGGTGTGCACGGCGGTATCGCCCACCAGCACCTCGCCGGAGGTGGGGCGGTCAATGCCGGTAATCATGTTGATGAGCGTGGATTTGCCGCTGCCGGACTTGCCGATGACGGCCACAAATTCGCCGGGGTCCACGTTCAGGTCAATACCCGCCAGCGCGGTGAACTTGCCGGCGGCGATGTCGTAGGTTTTGACCACCTGCTTCAGTTCAATGAGATGGTTGTTGCCGTGTTTGTAGCGTCCGTTGGACGGGGTATTTTTTTTGCGTTTGAACCAGTTAAACATAAATGCCTGCCTTTTCAGGAGTCAGAAGCCGGGAGTCAGCGAGTGGCAAATGGTAATTGGCGAATGTGAAGCCTGCCTCTTTGTTACTCTGCGTCCTTGCCACTTGCCACCTGCACGCTCATTTTCATTCGTCGTTGCCCTGCCCGGGCTGAGCTTGTTGCTTTTGCCGTTATTGTACCCGCCAAAGGGGTTGACTGTCATCCATCAAAAGTGGAATATGTTATGAGTTACGCAGTTCAAAATCAGGCTCAAATGTTTTAATCACGAATGGCACGAATAAACGAATTTTTTAATAGTTTATTTGTGATATTTGCCCATTAGTGGTATTCGTGATTTGCTTTTGCTCAACTGCGTAACTTCTATATGTTTTGTTTGCAACCAAAGTTTATCACGCCAGGCTTAATGGGGGCTGAAAATAAAAACCGGCCAAAACTTGAAGTCAGACCGGTTTTTGTAGATTGCTGGCAGAACTGCGTGCTATTTTGCTCGAATAATCAACAGAGGCCGGTCAATACGATGCAGAATGCCGGCGGCCACGCTGCCGTAAAATACCTGCGCCAGGCCGGTGCGCCCGTGGCTGGCCAAAGCCACCAGGTCTACATCTTCTTCTGTAGCCACGTTGCAAATCTCATCAATAACCCGGCCGTACACCACCCGAATATCGGTGTCAAACCCAAGTTCCTTGAATTTGGCCTGTTGTTTTTTCAGGTATTCTTCCATGGCGTGGTGGTGTTCGGCCACAATGGTTTCATTGGGTACGTAAATGCCGTCGGCGGCTACAATGGTGTGGGGTGTTTCAAGTACGCTCAAAAAGATGATTTTGGCCCGGTGATTTTCTGCCAGGGTCAACACGTGGGGCAAAATGCTCTCGGCCCGTTCCGAGCCGTCTAATGGGACTAACACTTTCTTGTACATTGTATCGCTCCTCTCTGACAACAGGATTCAGGAGTCGGGAGTCAGGAATCAGGGGGTGGCGACTCTACGACCCTGTTTAACATTTTGATTCTTGCTGCCGTTCCGGCAGGGCGCTCATACTGTTAGTATAGCCTAAAACGGGCCTGATTGTTAGTGACAAATGTCATCTTTGAGGGTGACGTATTTAACGTTGTGGGGCCGGGGACTCAGGATGTTTGCCGGGTTGCCGCTTTGCCCAGTAAATCCCTGATTTCCGGAATTTGTTCCAGGAACGCCGTTTTTTGCGATTCTGAAAGGCCGGCGGCGGCGTGCTCAATGACGGTTTGCCCCGTTTGCAGCAGCTTGTCTGCTTGTGCGGCATCGCCGGTGGCGCGCAAAATTTGGTGGGCGGTCAGATAAAAGCGCACCGGGTGGCGCAGGGTTTGGCCCGGTAGCGGTTCGTCAAGCCGTTCCAGGCACTGTTTAATGGCTTGCACGGCTTCTTCTGCTTTGCCGTTAACCAGCAGGCAGCGCGCCTGCCCGGCGCCCGCATCAATGGCGCACAGGGGCGTGTTTAATTCGTTGGTTAGTTCAAGAACCTGCCCGTAGGCGTGGCACGCTCTGGGGATGTAGCCCAATCCTTCCAGCGCAAAGGCCAGTTCCAGCCAGGTAACCAGTTGTTCGGGCTTGTTTTTGGCGTGCTGAAAAATTTCCAGCGCCTGCCCCAACAAATCGCGGGCGGCTACATAATCCTGCTCCGCCAGTTGAATGGTGCCCAGCACGCGCAGGTCGGCGGCAAATCCCTGTTCATCTTCAATATTGCGATGGAGCAGTTTGGCCTGTTCCACTGCCTGGCGAGCTTCGTTAAACTGGGCCAGCAGGGCATGGCCGGCGGCCAGCCGGCGCAGG
>RFJF01000899.1 GCA_003695455.1 Chloroflexota bacterium | reverse complement strand
TGGTTGAGGTTGGGAATTTATCCGCTGGTTGAAACAAGCGTGAGTAAAAACTGGCGTGATGACGAAAGACTGGCCGGATTGGGCATCTCCCTTACGGCGGGAATTTACCTGGCGGTTCGCGTAGTCAGCCAGCCGATGCCCCCGGCGTTGCGCTGGCTGGTGGTGTTGACTATGCTGGCCGTCGGCGTGGGCATCTGGCTGCGCCAATCCTCCGGCGATTCACGCGCGCTGCGGCTTGGCTGGTTGTTTATTGTCCAGTCGCTGCTGCTGTTGCTGGCGGCGCCGCTGCCCGGTGAAGTTATATCGGCGTTTGTGGTGGGCATGGTACTGAGCATTGTGGCCCTGTGGGTTACGCCCGCGCTGGGCAAGCCCCGTTTCAGCGAGGGCGCGTGGTCGTGGCCCTATTTGCCGGCGGTGCTGGCCACACTCACCCTGGTGGGTGCGCCGTTTTCGCTGGGCTGGGTGGCCCGAACCGCTGCCTACGAATCGATTTTAAATACCGGTTCCCTGCCGTTTTTGCTGTTGGTGCTGCCGGCCGAAGCACTGGCGTTCAGCAGTCTGGTTCCCTACTGGCAGCGTCTGGTGGGCGGCAGCGAGCAAAACATGCGCCGTTCAGTGATTGGTATTGTGGTGATGGTTCCATTTCTCACGCCGGGGCTGTCGCCCTTTGTGTTAGAGGCCGTGACGCGCACCACATTGCCGGTTTCTGCGGGCGGTGCATCGGGTGGGGTGGTGGCTGCGCTGGCCGGCGTTGCGGCCCTGGCCTTTGCGCTTGGGTATTTCAGGCCGGCGCTGCTGAACCGGCTGCCCCGGCTGGCACAATTATCGGCCACGCAATTTACGTTTGGACAGGGCCTTGACGTGCTGGTGGCAATGTTTGATGCTGCCACTAAACGACTGTTGCGGTTGCAGGTGATATTTGAAGGCCGGCACTACATCGGTTGGGCCGTTTTTATGGCGCTGGTGGGTTTGATTGTTATTTTACTCAGTTGATTTGTGATGCCAACGTTACCGGAAATTTTAACCCAACTTCAATTTATCAGTTACGAAGCGGCGCTGCTGGGGTTGCTGGTCACTGCCGGCCTCATTCTGACAACGCAGGATTGGCGGCTGCTGATTTTGGCCTTGCTTGGGCAGTATATTTTGGTGGGGCTGGTGTTGTCTCGGCTGGTGCGGCCGGACATCGCCGTGCTGACGGTGCTGGTGGGCGCGTTCATTTGTCCCATCCTTTTTTTGTCGGCGCGGCAGGTGGCCGTTAGCCCGGTGCAACTCAGCGCCCAACTGCCGCAACCGTCGCGGTATACCGGCGTGCTGCGGAACGTGCTGCTGGGGGCGTCGCGGCGCCAACCGGCCTCCACCGGATTTGTGTTCCGGTTATTTTTTGCGCTGCTGCTGGTGCTGGTTGCGGTGCAATTAAGCCGTTCATTGCCGCTTGTGCCGCTGTCACCGGTTGTTTCTATTTCGGTTTACTGGCTGGTGTTGGCCGGTTTGGGCGTGCTGATGCTCACCGAAGACCCGCTCAAATCCGGCCACGGATTGCTGACCCTGCTGACCGGATTTGGCCTGTACTATCTGGTGCTGGAACAGAGTTTGCTGATGATTGGCCTGTGGGGTTCATTCAACATTTTGCTGGCGCTGGCGGTTGGTTACTTGATTGTGGTTCGCGGCGCCGGGCCGGGGGAGGAGTTGTAATGCCGCAGGCGTTGTGGCTTGTTGGCCTGCCTGCCGCTGGGTGCGGCCACCGTGGTCTATTTTCTGCGCAAGCTTTCTGCGGGGGCATTGATTGCGGCGTTAGCGGCGCTGCTACTGGCCTGGCTGGCGGTGCGGATTCCAACGGGGGTGGTGCTCAATGTTTTGGGCCGCACCGTTGAACTGGACCGGTTGTCGCAGGTTTCGCTGTTTTTGATTTTTGTGGCAACCGCCGCGCTGTTTTTGATTCTCATTTTCATCACCGCTGCGCACCGTCAAAGCGGGCAGGTTGGTGCAGTAACTGCCATCCGCAGCGGCGAAGGGCGCGTCTTTTATCCGGCGGCGCTGCTTATTTTGGCTATATTTGTGGCTGCCAGCCTGTCTCGGCATTTGGGGATTACCGCCATTTTGATGGGCGGCGCTGCTATTCTCACGGCGTTTGTCATTCAGACTCAGCGTCTGGAATCAACCCGGGCCGCGCTGCGATTTTTGATTCTGGCTTCGCTGGCAACGCCGCTGTTTTTACTGGCCGCGCGCCAGATTGATGATTACCAACTGGCCGGCGGGGTTATTTTGCCCCACCAGTTGGAGCAAATTGCGTTTTTGGTGGGGGTAGGCGCGGCGATGTGGCTGGCAGTGGTGCCGTTCCACAGCGGGCTTACCCGCACCGCCGCCGAATCTTCGCCGCCCACGGCGGTGTTTGCGCTGGTCACCTTTCCAACGGTAGCGCTGGCAATTCTCATGAATCTGCTGATCGACCTGCCGTGGCTGGTGGATTCGCTGTATCTGGTCAATGCCATCATTATTGCCGGCGTGGTAACGGCGTTTGTGGGGGGGATGCTGGCAGCCATTCAGCGTGGTTTCAGCGAACTGCTGGGCTATGCGGCGCTGTTCAATTTGGGCTGTATTATTACGGCATTGGGGTTGGGCGGCCCGGCGGCGGTTATCACGGTGCTGGTCAGTCTGGTTGTGCGCACGCTGGCGCTGGTGTTGCTGGCGGCAAGTATGTCTGCGCTGACCCTGCGCTTTCCGAATGCCGGTTTTGTGGAAATCCGGGGGATGGGGTTCCGGATGCCGGTGGCAACGGTGGGGTTAATTGTGGGCGGGTTGGCGCTGGCGGGCATTCCGTTTACCGCCGGTTTTGCGCCCTACTGGCAAGTACTCCGGTTGCTGGCGCAGGTGGATATGCGGGGTGTGGTATTGCTGGTAGCCGGCAGCAGTGCGGTGTCGGTGGGGTATTTGCGCGGATTGCGCGCGCTGCTGATGAATCCGTCCGGCGGTACGCGCCGCCCGTGGGTACTGGCCCTGAATCGAACCGGTTACGCCGGCGAACCGCCGGCCATGCTGGTCATCATTATTCTGCTGAGCCTGACTGTGGTTGCGCTGGGGCTGTTTCCCAACTGGCTGATTGAACCGCTGGCAAACTTTGCGGGGCTCATTTCATTTCCCATTCGTTAAAATCAAATAGGCGGATACGGCACGTTTCGGCCGGGCCGCAGGGTGGGGAACTTGCCGGAATTGACCAGCGCGGCAACTCGCCGTTTAAAGGCGTCAATTTCTTGCGGGGCAATCACGTCAACCAGCACCTGGCACAATTCCGAGTTATCCAGCAGGTTTTGCAGGCGAGCCAGATCATTCAGCCGGGCCTCAGAAATTGGTTCGTCTGAAAACTCCCAGATGACCGTGCGCAATTTGGGGTCGGTGTGAAACGTGAGTCCGTGGTCAATGGCCCAAATGTTGCCGTCAGCGTCTTTCAGGCAATGGCCGCCTTTGCGGTCGGCGTTGTTCACAATAAAATCGAACAACGCCATATTTTTAAAGTCTTCTGTAAACTCGGGCAAGTCACGCATGTTAAAATAGTGGGCCTCGTATTCGGCCTCAACAAATAATTGCACGCTGCCCAGTCCGTGCGGCCCCTGCCGCAGCACGGTGGCGGGAATATTGGGCCAGCCCAGAATTTGGCTGACCAGGTAGCTGGCAAATTCGCGGTGCGAGAGAGTTCGCTCCGGAAAATCCCAGAGCGGGCGTTCGCCGTCGGCGGGTTTGTAAATAGCCAGAATTTCCGGTTGGCCCGGCGCGTGCAGAGTGGTCAGAAATGTGTAGTTAGAGCTCCACGGCATAAGCCCCTGCACTTCCATGTCAGCAGAAAGGAGCGCAGACAGGGTGGATTCATCGGCCTGCGGGGCCGCCGAATTTTGGGGTCCGTACTTTTTAACCAAATCCAGCCGGGCGGCAATTTTTTGGGGGCTGAACAGCCGGCGGTTTAAAACCATTTTACGCTTTCGTACCCGTTGGTTTTGGGGCAAAAATGGCCGTCCGGGTCAATGGGCGAATCACACAGCGGGCAAATTGGGCGGCCTTGCTGTACCACCTCAAGGGCGTGGTTGCTGAAGGCCCGCATTTGCGAACGGGTGGCCCAAAACCGGGCAGTGATGGGTTCATCGTCGCCGGGCACTTCTTCAAATTGTGCTTCTTGCACCACCAGCACTACCATATCCTCTTCGTGGTCGTAGCCCAGCCCAATTTGCCCCACAATAAATTGCGGCTCCATTGGTTCGGTCAGCATCAGATCAGAACTGAGGGGTAAATCCAGCCGGGATTGGGGTTTGGGATATTTTTTGTCCAGTTCTTCCAGCAGTTCGATAGTGCTGGAGGCCAGCACCCGGGCCTGTTCTTTTTCCAGTTTCAGGGTGATGGTTGACGCGGCGCTGTTTTGGCTGGCCTGAAACAGAAAAACACGCTGTCCGGGCGGGCCAACCGCGCCAATGGTGATGCGTGAGACGGGGTTAAAATCAGTCAATTTCCCTGCCATTGGATTATCCTCAACATAATGTAATTGGTTGTTATCGGTTTTTTGGCGGCGGCGGGTTGTGGTTGGTGTCGTTCACGCAAACCACCCGCGGCCCCATGGGTGTAAACCGAACGGTTGTGATTGATGCCGTGCTGATC
>RFJF01000898.1 GCA_003695455.1 Chloroflexota bacterium | reverse complement strand
GACCACCACTGGGGCCTGCGGGTCAACGCGCTGCTGCCGGACGGGTTGTTCAACGCCCGGCAGGGCCGCATTCTGGAGGTGGTAGCCGCCAACCTGCCGGATACGTACCACGGCCACTCGCTACGCGAAGGGTACACCGGCGTCAAATCGCTGGAACTGGACAGCCTGCAAGGTTTTCTGCGGCGCACCATCGGGCTGGACCAGCCCCCCGCCACCCCCGCCGAGTGGCTCGCCATTCCGGAGGAGGACATCACCCACGTCATCAACGGCCAAATCTGGCACGACCCCTCCGGCGAGTTTTCGGCCGTTCGCCGCGCCTTTGCCAACTACTACCCGGAGCCGGTTCGCCTGCGGCGAATTGCCCACTGGTGCCGTTTCTACTCCGGCATGGGCAGTTACGCCGTCAAACGGGCGCTGCTCCGCAACAATGAATATTATGCCACTATCGCCTTCAGCAAAGCCATTCGCTGGGGGGTGCAGTTGGCATTTATGCTGGAAAAGACCTACTACCCGTACGATAAATGGACGCTGGCCTACTTTGAGCGGCTCCCCCGGCTGGCCGAACCCCTCTCGCCGCTGGTGAACGAGGCAGTCAAACTTTCTACCCCATGGGAGCGCAAGTACCAACTGCTCAACCAGATTGCTGATGTACTGGACCAAACGATGGTCGCCGACGGCATCATCAAGCCGCACCCCAAATTCACCGAATCCCCTACCTCCGGCTACCGGATACTGGAACACGCCTACGCCGAAATCATCCAGAATTTGCCGGCAGAACTGGCGGGCATTGTTCCCGTGTGGGACCAGATTCATTGGGAGTCGTTCCACAGCCGCTACGTCAAATCGCTCGATATGGCAACATGGGATGGCCTGCTCAATTTAAACCCGGAGGAATCCGAAAGCGAATGAACGGAAAAGAACGCGTGCTGGCCACGCTCAATCGCCGGCCCACCGACCGCACCCCGCTTGATTGCTGGCTCTACCAAAAACAGTTTGTCGAAAAGCTCGAAGCCGAATACGGGCCGCGGGATAAATTTCTGGACGAATTCAACATTGATATTTTTGTGGGCTTCATTCCCTATCCCAACCAGTTGGGCCGCCAGATTGACATCGCGGAATTGGTTCAACTGCCGCTGGATGACCCCCGCGACCCCAAATGGCTGAACCACACCGGCTGGAACCCCGATTTTGCCGGCGGCAGCGTCAGCCAGGCCGTCTCACGCCACGGCGACCGCCGGGCGATTGTGGCTCACATGTGGGGCATTGTCGAAGGCACCAGCACCTTTCTGGGCATCGAAAATTGCTGGGCCGGGTTGAGTATGCACCGCGATTTGATGATGCGCTGGTTTGACCGCTACGCCGACTGGCTGTGCGGCCTGGTTGATAGCTGCGCCGGCGCCGGGGTAGACATCATCACCCTGTCAGACGATTGGGGCAGCAACCAGAATATGCTCTTTTCGCCGCGCATGTGGCGCAAAATGGTGCGCCCCTTTGCCGAGCGCGTGGTCCGGCGCGCCGCCGGGCACGGCATCCCCGTGAACCTGCACAGCGACGGCTACATTATGCAAATTATGGACGATGTGGTAGACATGGGCTACCAAATGATGCACCCGGTGCAGGAAAGCGCGGGCATGAATCCCCGCCAAATCAAAGACGACTACGGCGACAAACTGGTCATTTACGGCTCGCTGGATGTGGTGGATGGGCTGCTGGCCTTTGAGGGCGACGCGCTGGAAAAATACATCGCCGACCGTTTTGCCATTTACGCCCCCGGCGGTGGATTCATTTTCAACACCGGTCACTTTGTTCAGCCCGATATTCCGCCCCAACGATTACTGCACGCGTACCGCGTAGCCAACGAACAGGCGCAGAGGTATGGTTCCTGAATTTCCCGCTCTGCCGTTTGCGCCGGATGCGGTCTGGATTGGCTCCGACCACCCGTTTGACCTGCACGAGGCGTACCTCAACTTCCGTTCGCCCGCCGGCTGGCAGGTGAACCCCAAATCCGGACCCGTCGAACTGTTTATCACTGCCGACAGCCGCTACAAGCTGTGGGTCAACGGTCAATTTGTGGCGCGCGGGCCGGGCCGCAGCTACCCGCACTGCCAATCGGTGGACCGGCTGGACATCACCGGCCGGCTGCAACCGGGCCAG
>RFJF01000897.1 GCA_003695455.1 Chloroflexota bacterium | reverse complement strand
TTATTACCCCCTGAAATCCGGTTGCCCTACATTTATTTTTTATATTTTTTGTTAAATTCCAGGCACTCCACCGACAGCAGCGGGAAGCCCAGGCCGTACAAACCATCGAGCACGCCGAACAGGGCAGCCTGGTCAACCAACCAGCCGGTCAGCGTAGTGGAAGAAGAGCCGTCTTCTGCAACCTGGTTACAGATAACCAGTCCGCTAAAATCATCGGACCAACTGCTATCCAGATAACCCTGGATGGTTATTCGGTACGTGGCCGGTGTGCCTAAGGTTAATGTCGTCACCTTCTTCCTCCCTCTTAAAATTTACCGCTGTTGGCCTACTCTACTTCCGGGGATGCACCTTTCGCCGGCAAGGTAATTATCAATTTTTGCAGGATTTCCACCAATCAGAACATCACGGATAAAACAGCGCTCAAGCTGTTTGTTTGCTGGGGTTTTACCCAGGTTGGTAATCCTTGTTGCCCCATCAACGGAGGTTTTTGTTACGGCCCCTTTTGCTTTACCGTCCCGGATACCTTCCAGGTACAAGTTCATTGCGTTTTCTGGTTTTGTGCCACAATAAGCTCTTTTGCCCGGCCGGCTAACATAAACATATATTGACACATCAGGGGTGATAACACATCCCCCAAAAATAGGGAAAAAATGGGGATATTGAGGGGGAATGATTTGTGGCACACGTCTATCGGGAACAGTTTGTTACTTTGGTTACGGTGCTGCTTTTTTTGTGCTGTAAATTGGGTGCGGCGGGCGGGTTGGGTTAGGGGTAATCAGCAAGGTGTTTTTACAGCCGGGACATTGCTGTGGGAATCAGGTTAAGCTCTTGAGCGCGGGTAACGGCCTGGCGGCGGTTTTTAACACCGAGTTTGGCAAAGATATTTTTGTTGTGGGTTTTGACCGTGGCGGGGCTAACAGATAACCGCCCGGCAATCTCTTTGTCTGTCAACCGCTGTACCAGAAGGCCCAGAACTTCATGCTCGCGGTTGGTTAAAGGCTCTGCCAGATTTTGGATTTTGGATTTACGATTTACGATTTTTTTCCCATCTAATCGTAAATCGGCAATCGTAGATCCAAAATCGGAGAAGGCGGCTAAAATTTGGGCAAGATATTGTTCCATTTCGCTATCGTCAGACTTTAACTCGGCCAGCAGGTACGCCATTTGTGGGCCTAAATCTACAAATAACCGGATAAAACGGCCAGGTTGGGCCAAAATGAGAGCCTGTTCCAAAACGTCCAGCGCATTTGGGTAGTCACCTTTGGATTGGCAGAGTAAAGCCTGCAAGGCAAGCGTGTCAATTAAAAAGCGGGTGTTGTGGGTGGTTTCAAAAAAGGCTCTGACTTTTTCCAGCATCTCGGTTGCTTGCCGGCGGCTGCCCGGCGTGTCTTGCGCCAACCATATTTTGACCAGGGTCAAATGGGGTGAGAAAAATCCATAAACCGGCTGCAATGGCATGGCCGGGTCAGCCTGGTCAGCCCAGTGGCTGGCAACGGCCAGTTGCCCCTGCCTTAGCGCAATCTCTGCCTGAAACGCCTGAATTAGCGGCAGCAAGGTGGTGTTGCCGGTTTCAAGCATAAATATACCGGCCGCCCGCAGCACCGCCCGGGCCTGGTTGGGCTGACCCTTAATTTGGTGAATCAGGGCCAGGGCACAGGCGCTATGGGCGTAGCAGTCGCCGTAGTTGAGATAGGGTTGCTGGGCCACTGTGGCAAAATGTTGTTCCGCAGCAGCCAGGTCATTTTGTTGATACCGGACCTGCCCCAGGTGAAAATAGCCATAATTCATAATTTCCGGCGAATTGGCATCCCGGCTGAGCTTGATACATTCTTTGGCGGCCTGCACCATATCTTGCAAGTTGGTGTTTAGCCAATGAAGGTAACAAACAGTCAACATCAGCGTAGCCTTAAACCGGATACTCTGGTTTTTTTCTTCTTCAAAACCACGGTATATGGCGGTGTAAGCCTGGCTGGAATCGCCCTTCATCTGCAGTGAAGCGGCCAAAAGGAGACGTGCCAGAACACGTACAATCCATAACTCGTGGGGGGACTCCTCGATTGATTGTTGGGCGCAGGCTAGTGTCTTTTCCAGATCAACGGCAATAAAAGATAAAAGACTGCGCAGGGCGCTCATCTCACCTTGCAGATGTCTGATTTCCTCCGGAGGCAATGACGCCCTGTCCATTGCTACTTCTAGTTGCTGCAGGGCCGCAGGAAGTTCTGCCCACCGGCCCTGATGGTAAATCAACCAGGTTTTCAGCATGAGCAAGGCCGGAAATTGCTCCAGGTTGTCAGGCGAGAATCGGCCTAGCTGCTGTTCAAGCCGTTGCCATTGGGCCCGGTTTAGCAAGGCATATCGCTGCCGGGCCACCAGATTTGCCGCTGCGGAAATGTCACCGGCAGCAAAATAATGGCGTAAGGCTTCTTCAATAAAATCATGTTGTTCCAGCCACCGTCCGGCAGCGGCGTGGAGAGAAACTCTTTGGGCCGGCGTGGTTTCTGCTTTCAGCTTGTGCCGTAACAGGTCTTGAAACAGGTGGTGGTACCGGAACCATTCATGCCGTTGGTCCAGCGCCACCAGAAAAAGATTATCCCTTTCCAGCTTTGCCAAAATTTCCGCACCAGACAGATAACCTGCCCCACCGGGAATTTCAAGAGATGCAACGTCCAATATTGCATCGCCCAACGAGGCGCAAAATCGATCCAGCAAAGAGGTGAATAGCAGAAACATCTGGATTGCCCGAGGCTGGTGAGCCAGAATTTCATCAACCAGGTACTCCATAATGTACCGGTCGGTCCCTTTAAACGATTCTATGAAAGCTGTATGATTCTCTTGATTTTGAAGAGACAGACAGGCCAGGCGCAAACCAACAGCCCAGCCTTCGGTCCGTTCAACCAGGATAGCCAAAACTTCAGGCGAAATCTCGGCCTCCGGGCAGAGGTTCAAATAACGCTGTGCCTCGTCAGTTGTAAAGCGCAAATCATTCAACCGGATTTCGGCTATCTGTTGCGTGGCCCGAGGCCGGGCCAGAGAAAACGGCGGGTCTTTCCGAGAGGTAATGACCAGGTGGAGGGGCGGCGGGGCGTGTCGTAACAACACCGAAATCAGCTGGTGAATTTCCTTCTGCTCAATAACGTGATAATCATCCAGAACCAGCAAGAAAGACTCCGGCAGAACGGCGATTTCGTTAACAAGCGTTCCAATCAGGGAATTCAGCGGCGGAATTTGAGGCCGGGTCAGTAGTTTCTGCGTGGTTGAACACCCGTTGGGAAAAAGAGCCTGAATGGCTGCAACAAAATAACTGAGAAAATCTACTACGTTATTGTCATTTTCATCCAGTGACAGCCAGGCTGCGGGATAAGGGGCCTGGTCCAACCACTGGTTCACCAGCGTAGTTTTGCCATAGCCGGCAGGCGCCGATACCAGGATCAGTGGCAGATCACAATGCATATCGAGTCGCCTCAAGAGGTGAAGCCGCTCGATCAAATCGCCGACCACCATCGGACGATGCAGTTTGGTTTGTATGAGAGGTAATATCTCCAGGTCCATTTCGCGTTTCACCTGTTCAGCAGTTATTTCATAATAGCCGCATAACGCCCGGTTATTTTAACATCTTTATGCACAGTGTGGTAATCATCGCAGCACATTATACAAGTTCGCGGGCGTGATGGTTGAGGCGTTTGCCATTGAGTGTGCGATTGTGTTTCAAACCGCAGGTAACATGCCGGCCCTGGCAACGAATACATTTGATGAGCCGTCTGAAGGCGTACCAACTTTGGAATTGAACATAGACCGGCCAGCCTGTGGGTAGTAAGGGCCGCAAGGCCGCCAGAATTTGGTGTGCCAGAGAACTTTTGTTGAAGAAAGCCGGCCGGCTGGTTTTGCCCCGGTGCCGATTTATTTTCGCCAGAGTCCGGTACAGAATGCAGATGCCATCTGTCATCCGGTGTATCAACCCCGCGTACCTGTTCCGCCTCACAACTGCGTTATTTTTATTGCCTTTGCCGTAACAAACCGGCACAACTAAAACGGCTTCCCGATTTGGGAAGCCGTTTTTGGTTGTGCGGCAAATTTAACAGAGCAGAACTAGATGATTTCCAGTTCTTTCAGTTTGCTTTCCGGTACCACGCCGTTTTCCCAGCCGCGTTCTTTGTAATATTCATCCAGCATTTTGTCCAGCTCACAGACGTGGCCTTCTGAGCCGGGCATGGTGCTGGCTTCTTCGGTGAAGCGTTTGGGCAGGTAGTCGGAACCTTCGCCAAAGCCGGCCAGGTTATTGTAGTAGCGTTCCAGGTTGTAAATGCGCTCGCCGCATTTGAGCAGTTCTTCAGTGCTGTAGTTCAGGCCGGTCACAGCGTTGAACTGGGCCGTGTACTCGTCCATCCCTTCCGCAAATGCGGAGAACTTGCACAAGTCCAGCGAGTCGGACACGGCGTGTACATCCTGGAAGACTTTGGTCAGGCCGCCTTTGCCTTCCCAGGCCAGCGGGTCAACCTTGAGCGAACCAAACGGCATCACGCCCAGTTCGGCGGCGGGGGTGTAGGCGCGCAGGTGGCAGGCGCCGCGGTTGCTGGTGGCGTAGGCAATGCCCATGCCCTTGAGACCGCGCGGGTCGTAGGCCGGAATGGACTGGCCTTTGACGGACATTGAGATTTCCGGGTGGCCCCAGGCTTTGGCGGCGTTGGCCGGCCCTTCGGCCAGTACATCGCCCACACCTTCACGGAAGGCAATTTTGCGGGCCAGTTCAACCATGCCCTGGGTGTCGCCCCAGTCCAGTTTGCCGTCGCCGTTGGCGTAACCGCGCTGGCAGGCTTCCATGTAGGTGGCAATGGTTTGCCCAATTTCAATTGCATCGTAGCCGTAGTCATTGGCCATGTCAATAATGTAGGCCACGGCGTTTACATCATCATTGCCGCAGTTGGCGCCCAGCGACCAGGCCGGTTCGTATTCCAGGCTTTCCATCCGCACCTTGAACGGTCCTTCGGTAACTTCCACTTCTTTTTTGCAGGCTACCGGGCAGGCGTGGCAGGTGGGTTCTTCTACCAGAATGTGTTCGCGCACAAATTCGCCGGAGATTTTCTCTGCTTTTTCCGCGCCAAACGCGGTGTACTGCGAGTTGTTGGCCGGCAGCGCACCGATGCTGTCGGTGATGTTCATCAGCACGTTGGTGCCATACAGGCTCAACCCGCCCTTGCGCGGCGAGGTGATGTTTTCTTCGGCCATAATTGCGTTCAGGGCTGTGCGCCGCGCTTCTTTGTCGGCGTCTTTGTTGGCCGGTTGGGGCTTGCCGCTTTTATCGCTTTTGATGATGATGGCCTTGAGGTTTTTGCTGCCGGCCACTGCGCCGGTGCCGCCGCGGCCTGCCGCCCGGTCATCTACGTTGATCCAACAGGCAAACTTGACCAGGTTTTCGCCGGCCTGGCCAATAGCCATGCCGTCTACCGCACCTTTGCCGCCTTTGGCAGAGCCGCCATGCCGTTCGGTGAGGATGTTCAGCGTTTCATGCACGCCTTTGCCCCACACGTCAGAGGCATCGTGCAGGGTGAGTTGGCCGTTTTCCAGCAACGCGTACACCGGTTTTTCTGCTTTGCCTTTAAAGACCAGCCCGTCAAAGCCGGCCCATTTCATTTTGGCCGCCGTCCAGCCGCCCATATGCGCGTCGGTTACAGTGCCGGTAAGAGGAGATTTAGTCACCACGCACAGCCGGCCGCTCATGTTGACATCGGTGCCGGTGAGCGGGCCGCCCATAACACACAAAATATTATCAGGCGACAGCGGGTCAACTTCAGGTCCGTTATCGAATACATATTTTACGCCCAGGCCACGTGCGCCAATATATTTTTTGGCGTCGTCGTCGCTTACGCCTTTGTATTCAACACTACCGTCGGTCAAATTTACCCAAGCAACTCTGTTTTTAAATCCACCTATTGCCATTGATTAATCTCCTTCTGAAGTAATTTTAGTAAGGTCGTTCTTTCTTTGGCACGTGCGGGTTACGTGCTTTGGGAATGCCACTCCGATAATTGGCCGTTCACCTCCGGTTTAAAAAATTACGGCGCTATGTTCAGTAGACATAGCGCCGTTCACTTTACAAGGGATTGTGCAACACTTGCGTGAGACAACAACCTGTGCAATTTTGCATGTGATTGTGCTTCGTTGCATACAGATTATGTTTCATCGGTACCGGAGATTATAACACCAAACCCCGCCCATCGCCAAATTGTTAACCGCTTAAGTGGTGCAGTTTAGCTTTGGGGCAAGGTCAGGGATAATAGAGAAAAATGAAGACGAGAGGGTAGCAGTAATGCAAAAAAGCCAGGCCAAAATGGGCAATGCCCCATAAACTCGTCCCCAAAAGTGAAATACGCCCTGCGTTTTTTTGTCTCCGGCGGATGTGCTATAATAGCCCGGTTTGCAGAGAGAACCCAATGACCACAACCACCTTTTCATTTGAACTATTAGCCGAAGACTCCGCCACCGATGCCCGCGCGGGCATCATCCACACCCCGCACGGTGATATTCCCACGCCGGTGTTTGCCCCGGTGGGCACGCAGGCCACGGTCAAAACGCTCACCCCCGCCGACCTGCACCAGCTTGATGCCAAGTTGATTTTGGCCAACACCTACCACCTCTACCTGCGCCCCGGCCCAGATTTAATTGCCGACTTTGGCGGCCTGCATCATTTTATGCAGTGGCACGGCCCCATTC
>RFJF01000896.1 GCA_003695455.1 Chloroflexota bacterium | reverse complement strand
TCCGGCGTGCCGCGTACCATGGTTTCCCACTGGCTCAGGCCGCCGCACAGGGCCATATCTGTGCGCCCCAGCGCCTCGGCCAGCGAGGGCGGGGTCTCTACATCGTGCCAGTTGATTACCTGCCCCGGGTAGCTGCCCACCAGGTCAAACATTACGTCTGTGCCGTGCAGATGAATCAGGTTGAACCACATATCGCCGGCGGCCTGCAAAATCTGCGCGTCGAGGGGGGCGCCAAATTCGCGGTACTCGGCTTCTGAGAGCAGGCGGGTGGTGGCGTGCTGCACGGCCAGAAAAATGCCGGCGCAGCCGGTTTGTTTGAGCGCCTCAATAAAGCGCAAAATCGATTCGGTCAGCACCGCCAGCCCGGCTTTGACGGCATCGGGGTGCTGGCGCAGGTGGGGCAGCAGATTATCCTGCGCAATATTTTTTGCCTGCGAAAGCGGGTTGAAAATGGTCTGGATGAACGGCACATCGTCTTTGACACTCTGGCCGATGATGTGGTTGGCGCTGAGTACCTGACCCAGCAGGCCGGCGGCGGGGTCCAGCGGCTTGAGTTTGAGCCAGTCATCGGGATGCTGAATGATGGCCGGGCCTTTGCTGCGCGTACCTTCCTGGTTGCCTTGCCAACTGCTTTGCCAGCCGTAGTCGGCCACGCTAAAGTTGCTGCTGGGGGTTACTTTGATAAAGTCAAAATCAAAGGTGTGTTGAAACACCAGCGAGGCGCGGGCCAGTTCGGTGCCGTACTGGTCGTCAACAGGCCAGTGACGCCACAGCGCCACCGGGGGGCGATCGGTGGCGGCGCCGGTAAACGTGGCTTCCAGCCGTTCACGTTTGCTCATTTTTGACATGATTTTCCCTTTCGCGTAGTGAATAAATAAATGATGGTTTTGGCCGAGCCTTGCCGGCGGGTTCGGTGGCGGGCGCCTGGTGGTTAGCCAAAGCGCAACTCGTCTTTGACGGTTTGGTACAGGGTGTCGGCCTTGAGTTCGTGCAGGGCGTAGCAGGGGGCGTGCAGTTCTTCGGCCAGGGCCTGCGCCAGCCCGCGGTCAAAGCTGGCGTGTTCCATGTTGATGACCACCGAGCGGATGCCTTCTTCTGTAATGAGTTTGGCCATGCGGTGGGCTTCTTCCTGCGCCGGCAAATCAGACATCGAGACGTTGCCGGCGCCGTCGGTGAGCAGAATCATCAGCGGCATCACTTCAGGGCTTTGTTGCATGTGGCGGGTCATTGTGCGGTGAGCCACAAACAGCCCGGCAGACAACGGTGTTTTGCCGCCAACCGGCACATCTGCCAGCGCTTTTTTTGCCAGTTCTACGCTAGAAGTGGGGGGCAGCACCACGCGGGCTTCTTCTTTTTGAAACACTACCAATCCCACCTGGTCGCGGCGCTGGTAGGCATCAAGCAGCAAGCTCATAATAGCACCTTTGGTAGCCTCCATGCGCTCGGCGGCGGCCATGCTCCAACTGGCATCTACCACAAACAAAATCAGGTTCGATGCCCGGCGGACGCGAACTTTATCGTGAATGTCTTGCTTTTCCACAGCCAGCGCCCGGTCGGTGTGGTCTCGGCGGGATTGGTAGGGGGCTGCGGCGCGCAGCGTGGCATCAAAGGCCACGTCTCTGGGGCGTCCGCGCACGGGCCGGGCCTGAATGTAGCGGCCCCGTTTGCGGTCGGTTTTGGTGTAACTGCGTTTGCCCGCCGATGTGCGGGTCATTTTGTCCAGCGGGGTTTGCAGCTTGCGCGGGGCAAAATTCATGCCCACATCTACCGGGTTATCGGCCTGGCTCTGGTCACCGCCGGCCTGTCCGGATTCTTGCGGCTGTTGGGGCGCGCCGGTGGGCGGCGGCACGCCCTCCATTTCTTCATCTACCGATTCACTATCGTTTTTTTTTTCCTCAATGGAAGAGGAAGACTCCTCGGTAGTGCCGCGTTGCTGCATTTCTTTGGCTTCCTGCTCTACCGCTTCCTGCCGAATTTGCTCCAACCGTTCGGCCAGTTCCTGGAATTGGGCCGATGTATCCTGGAAAGGCTGCCGTTTGAGCCGGTGGGGCAGGGCCAGTTCGGCGCCCACCAGAATATCGTAGCGATTGATTTGGGTGCGGTGGTTGAGCGCAGCGTGCGCCAGCGCCGTTTTAAGAATCACAATATCGCCGCGGTGGCCGTCAACTTTCAGGTCGGCCATCAGTTCGGCAATGGTAAAGAGGTCTCGTTTGGTGTAAATGACCTGGGGCAAAAGTTGGCGGGCATCGGTAATTTGCCGCGCCAGCTCCTCTTCTTTGGGGTACCATTCGCCATAAAAGGCTTCGGCGTCGCGCTCAAATTTGAGGGTGCGTTCCAGAATTTCCATCCGCTGGTTAGAGTCTGAAATGCTCTGAATATCCACGCACAGGGCAAAACGGTCCAGCAACTGTGGCCGCAAATCGCCTTCTTCCGGGTTCATTGTGCCTACAAACATAAACCGGGCCGGGTGGGCAAAGCTGATGCCTTCACGTTCGACCACGTTAATGCCCATAGCGGCGCTGTCCAGCAGCAGGTCAACCACGTGGTCATCCAGCAGGTTCACTTCATCCACATACAACAGGCCGCGGTTGGCGGCGGCCAGCACGCCCGGCTCAAAGTGCCGTTCACCCTTTTTGATGGCCTGTTCAATGTCCAGCGTGCCCACTACCCGGTCTTCGGTGGCGCTTACGGGCAAATCTACAAAGCGGATGCGGTGGGTGCCGGTGCGCAATTCTTCGCCTTTGGCTTGCCGTTCTTTGACCCAGTCTGACCAGGTTTCGGGGCGGTTGGGGTCATCATTAAATGGCGAGTCAATGAAAACTTCAACCTCCGGCAACAGTGCGGCCAGGGCGCGGGCGGCGGTAGATTTTGCGGTGCCGCGTTCGCCCCGGATTAGCACGCCGCCGATTTTAGGATTGATGGCATTCAGAATCAGGGCGGTTTTCATCCGCTCCTGACCGACGATGGCGGTAAAGGGAAAAATTGAGGGCATGAGGTTTGATGGCTCCTTAAAAAATTGGGTTCAGGGATTTTGTGTTGACACAGGTTTCCGGCCCGGAACCCGCAAACAATCTGAAACCAGCGTGACGGTTATTATAGTGGGTTACGGCTAAAACGTGAAACGTGATGCGGTAATTGCAAAATTGTCTGGCGCATCACGTTTCACAAATATCTGTGTTGTTGCCTGGTTACCTGAGCGGCTCAGGCAAACGTGAATTAATCTTCTTCTTTTTCTCTTTGCGCCTGGGCAATGATTTCGTCGGCAATGTGTTTGGGAACCGGCTCGTAGTGCGACAGGCTCATGGTGTAAACTCCGCGCCCCTGGGTAATGGAGCGAAGGTCGGTGGCGTAGCGCTGTACTTCGGCCAGCGGGGCCTGCGCAATAATTGTGGTGTTGCCGCGCACCTGCTCCATGCCGGACATTCTGCCACGTTTGGTGCTCAGATCGCCTGAGACATCACCGGTGTATTCTTCCGGTACGGTGATGGACATGTTCATAATCGGCTCCAGCAAAATTGGCCCGGCCTGTTTAAAGGCAATCTTGAATGCCTCGCGGCCGGCAATTTGAAAGGCGATGTCTTTGGAGTCAACCGGGTGTTCTTTGCCGTCGTACACCACGGCCCGAACATCAACCACCGGGTAGCCGGCCAGCACACCCTGTTCCATCACCTGTTTGATTCCCTTCTCAATAGAAGGCAGGAACGGTTGCGAGATAGCGCCGCCAAAGATTTCGCTTTTGTATTCAAAGCCTTCGCCGCGTTCCATCGGCTCCACACGGAGATGGACTTCGCCAAACTGACCCGCGCCGCCCGACTGTTTTTTGTGCCGGTACTGGGCCGATGCAATTCTGGAGACTGTTTCCATCATAGGCACTTTGGGGGTGGCGGTATCTACGTTTAAGCCAAAGCGGCTGGCCATCCGTTTGACCGCAATTTGCACGTGGGTTTCGCCCAGCCCTTCCAGCAGGGTTTGCCGGGTGGCGCGCTCGTAGCGATGGTTGAGCGTGGGGTCTTCTTCTACAATGCGGGTCAGGCTGGGGCCAAGTTTGGCAGAATCGCCCTGGGT
This sequence comes from Chloroflexota bacterium, assembly GCA_003695455.1. Lineage (GTDB taxonomy): Bacteria > Chloroflexota > Anaerolineae > 4572-78 > J111 > J095. Next base: position 162 of record RFJF01000896.1, on the reverse strand, counting down.
TTTGGGCGTAAGCGCCAAAGCAAAGACCGGGTTGGGGTATTCAACGGCGCTAACCTGTAACGGGGTAGATTTGTCAGACAGGGTGTCGTTGGTTTGCGTTTCGCTGAGTTTGACCACGCCGATGATATCGCCGGTCACACCCTGTTTGATGCCCACCTGTTC
>RFJF01000895.1 GCA_003695455.1 Chloroflexota bacterium | reverse complement strand
TACCTGAACTTTAACGATTTTATCGCTTTACGCAACTATAGCTCAATTAATTCCATCTGCTGAGTAAATACAATAGGTTATTATTTTTGGTCCGGGAATCCCCTGACCCCGAACTCAACAATAAAAAGGAGATTTAGCAATGCTTCAAAGCTATAGCCAGATTAGCGGCTGGGGAAAATACGTCCCGGAAAAAAGATTGACCAATTTTGATTTGGAAAAAATGGTAGATACCAGCCACGAGTGGATTGTGCAACGCACCGGCATCGAGGAGCGACGGGTGGCGGCCAAAGGCGAAACCGGCGGCGACATGGCGCTGGCGGCCTCGCGGCAGGCGCTGGAAACCGCCGGCCTCAAACCCACCGACCTTGACCTGATTATTGTAGCCACCTCTACCCCGGACTATTTTGTACCTGCACTGTCCAGCACATTGCAGGCCGCGCTGGGCGCTACCTGCCCGGCCTTCACGGTAATGACCGGCTGCACCGGTTTTGTGTACGGGCTGGTAACAGGGCATCAATTTATTGCCACCGGTGCATTCAAGCGGATTCTGGTGGTCGGCGTGGAACTCATCACTCCATTTCTGGATTGGGAAGACCGGAATACCTGCGTGCTGTTTGGCGACGGGGCCGGCGCGGTGGTGCTGACCCCCAGCCCCGGCCCGCGCGGGGTGCTGGCCTTTGATCTTGGTTCAAATGGCGAACTGGGCCACAACCTGATTCTGGAAGGTGGCGGCGGGGCCAACCCCATGAGCCACCAGATGATTGATAACGGCCAGCACTACCTGAAAATGAATGGTCGCGAGGTCTTCAAATTCGCTACGCGAATTTTACCCCAATCCACCCAGGCCGTACTCAACAATGCCGGCATGGGGCTGGATGACATTGACCTGATTATTCCCCACCAGGCCAACGCCCGGATTATTGATTTGGCCGTGCGGTATCTGAAAATTGACCCCAAAAAGGTATTTGTGAACGTCAACAAATACGGCAACACCTCTGCTGCCTCAATCCCGATTGCGTTGGTTGAGGCCATTGAGCAGGGGCGCGTCAAACCTGATGACAAAATTGCGCTGGTCAGTTTTGGGGCGGGGCTTACCTGGGCCAGCGCCGTAGTGCAGTGGGGCGTGGCAGTACCGCCCAGCAACGGGCGCGTGGCCGCAGAAACAGTGCCGGTTGAGGTGGTGGCTGCAAGTTAGGCCACGGTATCCAGCCCGGCCTTGTATAACCCGGCCAGCAGCATGTCCACGTTTTCATCTGAAAAGAGGGCGCGATACATCAGCGTCCGGCCGGTGGACAGAAAATCCGGCTTGAGCGCGAGCAGTTCCCGTATGGCGGCGCCAGCTTCTTTTGTGCGGCCTAATTGCCCCAGCGTTGCGGCCCGAATTAACGGGTCCCAAAACAGGTCGGGCCGGTTAAACTTGTGGGCCTCTGCCAGCGCTTCCTCATAATTCCCCTGCCGGTAGGCCATCAAAAAATTCAGGCTATGATACCAACCCGGATAATGCGGGTTCAAAATCATGGCCTTTTTCATTAACTCGCGGCCCTCATCCCACTCGCCGGCCGTTCCCAAATGCAGGCCGGCAAAAGCCAGCACCATGGCGTTGTTGGGGTTAAGCCTGACGGCCTGCCGCATTTCCCGGATAAACCGTTCGCGTTCACCCCGAAAAAAGGGATTGAATGCCAGCACAAAATGAGCGTGCTGGCATTGTGGGTCCAGCAAAATGGCCTGTTTGGCCAGACGTTCACTTTGGGCCAGAGTGGCTTCATCCGCCCCGTACTGGTACATCATCGAATACATATCGGCCAGCAGAGCCTTAATCATGGCGTTATCCGGGTCAAGCGTGACCGCCTGTTCCAGCGCGCCGATTGCCTGATTTGCGGCCTCTTCCGTACCGGTAATCATAAAATGGCTATAGCGGATGACCGCATCAAACACCCTGAAGTCATCTGAGCGCGAATGAATGGTCCGCCGCAGAATGGCGCGGGGAATAACGCCGTAGGTATCGGCCAGCGTGGCAGCAATCTGGTTGGTTACTTCTTCACCAAACAGAAAAAGTTCGGCGGCGCTGGTCTGCCCGTCAAAGACATCTGACCACACCACCGCGCCCGTTTGAGTGTCTGTCAGGCGCACCATAATTTTTACCGTGTCTGCAAATTTGTGTATTCTACCGCTCAACACAAACTGCGCCTGATACCGCCGCCCCAGCATCCCCGGAACAGCAAAGTCTCCTTTTATGGCCTCGCGCCGGAGTGGGCCAATAACCGGCAAATGGTGAAAGCGATTCAAGGCAACAACCATTTGCTCGGCCAGGCCATCGGCAAAATAGCGCTGAGCGTCATCATTGAGTGCCGTCTCAAAGGGCGTTACCACAATCGCCGGGCCTTGGGGCAGGGCTGCCGGAGATGGAAGTGAGGCCGAAGCCTCATCAGAGGCGGGAGCCACCGTTTCATTGGCCTTAAAAGTGGGAATATACGCGCCGGTGGGTATATCAATGACGATGGGGTCGTTGCTGCCGTACAAGTGATAGTAGCGGCCCAGACCGCGCCGCAAGCGACCGGCCTCAATGCGAACAATCGGGTCAGACCGGGGATTGAAATCGGTGGGCCGGCCAAAAGCTTTTACGGCGATGGTGTACTGTTTAATC
>RFJF01000894.1 GCA_003695455.1 Chloroflexota bacterium | reverse complement strand
CTGTAACCTTTGGCCGGCTGCACGGCCAGCCGAAAGCCCAAACTCCGGGCCAGCCGCAGCGACCACGCTCCGGCAGCCAGCACCACCTGCCCCGCGCTGAACGGGCCGCGGGTGGTTTCTACGGCCGTAATTTGCCCGGCAGATGTTTCAAAGCCCAGCACTTCGGTGTTGGGGCAAATGCAAACCCCGCGCTGTTCGGCCCGGCGGGCCACCGCCTGCACAAATTTATGGGGGATGATGTGGGCGTAATCGGGGTAGTAGAGGCCGTGGGTCACGGCGGGCAGCAGGTTGGGTTCCATGTGGCGCAGGCCGTCCGCATCAAGCGGGGTGGTTTCCACGCCAAATTCGCGCAGCAGTTTGGCCTCTTTGGCAGCTTTCTCAAAGCTGTGCGGCTCGGTGAACAGGTGGAGCATTCCCTTGCGCTCCAGCCCAAAATCCGGTTCGGCGCCGGCGGCCAACTGCTCAAACAGGCTGTTGCCGGCCCGGCTCAGCGCCAGCAGCACCGGGATTCCCCGCCGCATCTGCGTTTGGCTGCACGCGCCCCTGAATTGCCACAGCCAGCGAATCAAATCGGCATTGAGGCGGGGTTTGATGTAAAACGGGCTGCCTGAATCGAGCAGCCATTTTAGCCCCTGCGCCAGCACGCCGGGCGCGGCCAACGGAATGGCGTGGCCGTTGGCAATCCAGCCCACGTTGCCGTAGGAACTGCCGGCGCAGATGCCGGCTTTGTCAATCACCGTGACTTGCTGCCCCTGTTCGGCCAGAAACAGGGCCGCGCAGACGCCAATAACGCCCCCGCCAATTACCAGTACGTCTTGCTGTTGTGCCATGTGCAGTACCTGCAAAATTGAAAATCAAAACGGCGAGCCGCCCGCAGGCAAACTCGCCGTGTATTATTCACCGGGGACGGTGGCTTGTCAATTTTGGCCGGGGCAGTCAACCGGCTGGTCGGCGGAGATGGCCTGGTACAACTGGCGGGTGGCCGGGGTGGGGCTTTCGCCAAACAACTCCTCGAACAGTTTCAGGCAATCACGGTACACTTTGAGCGCGCGCCCTTTTTCTCCGTTGCAGGCGTGAAAGCGCATCAACCGGCGGTACACGCCTTCCTGCAGCGGGTCTTTGTCCAGCGCTGTCTCGCAGGCGTCAATGGCCGGGCCGAATTGGCCCAGCGCGGCGTAGGCATCGGCCAGGTGGGTGAGCAGTTTGCAGTAGTCGGCGGCCACTTCCCGGCGAATGCCAATGGCCCAGTCGGCGTAGCGGTCTTCGGCCAGAAAATCGCCTTTGTAGGCGGCGCGTCCTTTTTCCAGTTCGGCGGCGGCTTCTGCCCAGCGTTCCTCGGAAATCAACTGCACCCCCAGCCGCAGATGCTCACGGAAATTGAGCAAATCCCATGACACGGTTTTGCTGACATCAAAATAGTAGCCGTTGGCCCCGCGCAAAATAAAGTTGGAATCGCGCGGCTCAATGTCCGGTTCGAGCGTGCGGCGGGCGTTGCTAATGAGGGGCAGCAACTTTTTACGGCCGCTTTCCTCGTCGGCATCCGGCCCGAGGCGGGTGATGAGTTCATCGGCGGCCACAGCGCGCGCGCCGCGCGCACGCCGCACCAGCAGCAATTTAGTCACCGTTTCGGCCTGCGGACGTTCCCAAATGCCAATGGCCTGCCCGTCTCGCCAGATTTGAAACTGGCCCAGCGTCTGAATTTTGAGACTGGGCGAACGGGATGCCTGCTCAACGGCGTTGATGATGGCCGCGGGCGTGAAGCTCTGTTTTTCAACAAAGCCGATGACCGGATACTGGGTGAGCAGGTCGGCCACATCGCTGGGGCCGGCTTTGCCGCTGAGGATGAGAATTTTGGTTTTGGGGTGGCGTTCAACCAGATAATCCAGCAG
>RFJF01000893.1 GCA_003695455.1 Chloroflexota bacterium | reverse complement strand
CCGCTACTGGCCTCGCTGAACCGGATGCAGCGCCGGCAGGATATTTTCATTGCCGGCGCCAACGAACTCGGCGGCGAAACGTGGGTGATGAGCATGGGCAACTTTATGGGCCTGTTCGATGCGGACTGGTTGGGTATTCCGCGCACGCGGAAAATTGCCAATCTGCGCTACGCGGAATTCAACTGCGTGGCGGACGGCAAAATCAGTCAAACCGGCCTGTTTGTGGATATCATCGGCCTGATGGTGCAGGCCGGCGTGAACCCCTTGCCGCCGTCAACGGGCGTCTACTTTAATTACCCGGGGCCGCGCACCCACGACGGTCTGCTGTTTGATGACGCGCCGCCGGATGAGAGCGCGGTCACGCTGGCGCTGGTCAATGAGATGATTGCCGATTTGAGCGCGCTGAACGACAGCGGCTCGATGGGCTGCCCGCCGGAGGTGCTGGAGCGCACCTGGTCCAAAGATATGCTCTGGTACGGCCCGGCAGGCGTGGGAGCCACCTACACCATCCCCCGCTACCAGGAACAGCACCAACTGCCGTTCCGCAGCACCCTGACCGATAAAAAATTTCTGGGCCACGTCTGCCGTTTTGCCGAGGGGAACTACGCCTGTTTCTTCGGCTGGCCCAATCTGTCGAACACGCCGCTGGGGGGCTGGCTGGGCCTGCCCGGCGGCAAAGTGAACGCCACCATGCAGGTGGTGGATGTGTATCGCCGCGAGGGGGACAAGCTGGCCGAGAATTGGGTGCTCATTGACATTCCCTACTGGCTCAAACAACAGGGGCTGGATATTCTTGAACGGACGCAGAAAATTTTGAACCCGGCCCACCAATCCCCGCCCACTGATGGTTGAGAATTTTGTGGATTTGTACCGGGAGGGCTGCCGCGAGTCAGCGGCAGATTAGCACCGGCCACGGGCTGGTGCGCAGCACTTCGTCAACGGTGCTGCCCAGCACAACTTCCAGCATGGGGCCGCGGCCGTAGCCGCCCATAATAATCAAATCGCTGCCCTGTTCCCGGGCTGTTTCCAGAATGGCGCCGGCAACGGGGCCATTTTTTTGCGCCACCACCGGCGCGATTCCCTGACCCTCCAAGTATCGCCGGGCGCGCTGCAGGGCGACATCGGCTTGCCGGTGTTCATCCACCACCGAAACCACCGCCAGCGGAATCTGCCAGTGACCGGCCAGATAGGCCGCCACAAACAGCGCTTCTTTGGCTTTGGCGCTGCCGTCGTAGGCCAGCAGCGCCGAGTTCAGCGGCGAGGCGGCTTGCGGCACGGCCAAAATGGGGCGCGGGCAGCGCCGGATCAGGACCTCAAGGTTGGCGCTCAGCCGGTTCAACGTGGGCGGATCGAAGGCGTAATTTAAATTGATAACCAGTAAATCGGCCCAACGCGCACGGTCTGCCAGGGTGCGCGCAATGTTGCCGGTTTCAAAGGTAAAATCTCCGCCCACCTTCTCTTGTTTGCAGCGCCGGTTGAACGTTTTGCGGATGGCCTGCGCCGGTTTCTCACCGGCGGCTTGCATTGACTCAACAAAATGGACGCCTCGCAGCCATGCATGTTCGCGGGCGGCAATGAGCGCTGCCTGCTCCAGCGCCTGCCAGCCCGATTTGTGCCCGTTAATTGAGACCAGAATTCGCGCAAAAAGGCGGTGGCTCCGGGGGGCGGCGGCGGTTTCCTGCCGCCACTGGCCGGGCGGCGGGCCGTCGTCGAGCAGGCCGGGAATCAGGCTATCCAGCAACTTTTCCCCCAGCCGGGCCAGCCGGTATCGTGGGGTGTGGCTGTGTTCCTCTACCAGCGCCGAAATGGCGGCTTCCGGTTCAATCTGCCAACCCCAGCGTTCCTTCAATTCCTGCATGTGTTTGGCAATCCACACGTACAGGTCGGCTTCGGTGCGGTTGGGAAAATCGCGCAGCATGCCCCGCGCCCGGATGACCCCCACAATGGGCACGTAGCGGTGAATATACCAGCCGGCGGCGGCTTCCGGGTATGGAACGTTACGCCGGCGCTCCTGCTGCAAAAAATAGCGGTGGACTTCGATTTGCTGTTCCAGAATGCGGTAGTTGCCCGGCGCGGTCATGGTCAGGTCAGCATCGGGATAATGCTCATCCAGCCGGGTCTGTTCCAAAAAGCGAGCGTACCGCGCCTTCAAAATCAGGTTGTCAGGCGTTACGTCCGGCGAGAGGGGAACGCGAGTTTTTACCTCGGTTACGTAGGCCTCAATG
>RFJF01000892.1 GCA_003695455.1 Chloroflexota bacterium | reverse complement strand
CCGGTAGTGCTAATCCAGCGGTATTTCATCGGCCGGTCAAGGTTCCAGGCGGTGATGTAGGTTAAAAACCCGGTGATGAAAAAGGTGGTAAATACCAGCGCATTCAGCACGCCGTGCAGAGTAAGCCCCTGGTAATAGGATTTTGTCCAGGGGACCAGAAAATACAGATCAACGCCCATTTGTTCCAGCGCTTGCAACGGGCCGTACAATGATCCCAGAAACAGGGCAAAAAACGCCAGCCCAACGTGGGTGAGCGTGATTTTTCGTTCAAAACCCAGTTTTTGTCTTAAAGCTATACTTGAAGCTGTCACAGAGTTACCTCCTTGAACATTGGTGTAGAGTTCAAATACAAAGCATCTTGCAAGTCAATGAGACTGACTGCTCAATAGCGAAATTAGCTATGTTGTACTGCCAGCTAAAAATTCACTATTCTACAATGACTTTTCCGGCCATGGTTTGGTGGCCGATTCCACAGTACTCGTTGCAGATGTACGGGTATTCACCCGGTTTTTCAAAGGTGATGGTGACTCTGGAAACTTCACCGGGGATAACCATAATATTGAGGTTGGTGTTCCAGATCATAAATCCGTGCATCACGTCTTTGCTGGTGATAAAAAATGTTACTGTGGAGCCAACCGGAACGGTGATTTCTTTGGGGTTCCAGTTCCAGGTTTGACCTACAAGGTACGCCTCGTATTTGCCGTTGCCCAGTTCGCGCAGGCCGGGTTCGCTGAAGGGGCTATTTGCATCCTGGGCAATCGAGTTAGGGTCAACGCGTTTTTCAGGTACAGGCACCTGAATACCAAACGCTACAGAGGCAACGGTAAGCGCAGCTACCATGCCAACCAGCACCACAATGGCAACAGTAATCCAGATTTTCTCGTAAGGGTCTATCCACCCGTGTTGTTCTTTGGTTGTCATTGGGCAATCCCTCTTTCAAGCAATGTGAGATAGACAAATCCCCACAAGGCAATGGTGACCAGAATCATGATGATGGCAAAAATCAACGCATTTTTTGCCACTTCAAGATAGGTATCCTGGTCGTACTCTTCATTTGACTTGTCAATTTGGCTCATTGATTTCCCTCCGTCAATTTGTGGTTATTAAAAATCTTGCAGCAGTTGTTTAACCCGTTTTTCCCCTAAGTAAGTCCTCCTCTCTCTTCTCCATATATTCAACTAATGTGCAGCTTTCAGTTGTTTGCGGACGAAAGCTACCATCTGTTCAATATGTACTTCAGGTCAGCGGCCAGGTCTTTGGGTTCCGTGCCAAACGGATAGACAACCCGGACATAGCTGTCTTTGTCTATCAGCGTAAGGGTGGCTGTATGATCCATTAAATAACCTGTGGCCGAGCCATAATCACGTTTTTCGTAGTAGATGCCGTATTGAGTAGCTACCTCAAACGTTTCTTCGGCGTTTTTGGGGGTCAGGCCAATGAACGTTGGGTCAAAATGTTTAACGTAGTCTTCCATAATTTCCGGTGTGTCGCGTTCGGGGTCTACAGAAATCCAAAGTAATTGCACATCTTTGGCTTTGTTGCCCAGCAAATCCAAAGCTTCGGCCACATCAGACAGCGTGGCCGGGCAAACATCGGGGCACGTGGTGTACCCAAAATACAGCAGCACAATTTTTCCCCGAAAATCGCGCAGGCTGACCGGTTCGCCGGTGGCAGATGACGTGAGTGTAAAGTTGGGGGCAAGTTCAGGCGAACTCATGACCATTCCATGAAATGCATAGGGGCGATACCGCCATGCAATGGCGGCTACCATCACTATCACTAGCCCGGTCATCGAATAGAGTACCAGTTTGGTACGTTTGGTCATCATTGCAGCAACTCCAAAATTTATGGTGGGTAGCAGGCAAACAAGTGTGCCGCTTCATAAGCGGCGCTGGCAACACCTTTGCTGTTTCTGGCTTCTTCGGCAATCAGGCCGATGTCGCGCAATATGATGTCCGGGTCAATGTCGGTGGTGCCTTCGCTCAAACTCAACCGTTCGGTGCCTTCAAATTGCCGGTACTCGGCCCTGATAATTCCCCACCCGTCAATGAGAACGGCCATCGGTACAAATTTTACCCGGTAATCTTCATCAGACCCGGTGTTGACCGGAACTTTTTCATGGAACAGGTCAAATCCGCTGCTGACCATAATTTTGACCAGATTGGGGTTTGCGCCGGTCACAAAATGCCACGGAATGGGATCGTTCTGAGTATTGGGGGTTACGCCATACTGAGCCGCGTATTCAGCCATTTTTTCTGGTGTGTCACGTTCCGGGTCAATGGTGATGGTGACCATTTCAACATTAACATCGCCCAGTTCAACCTCGTTTATGCGCCGGCGCACCTCACTCATTTTGTCCATGAGTTTTGGGCAATTTTGTTCGCAGTTAGTATAGGTAAAACTGTAAAGAACCACGGTGCCGCGCATGGATTCATTGGTGATTTTTTCATTGTTTATATCAACCAGCCCAAAACCGGGGCCAATGCTGAGCCGGGGCAGCACCAGAATGGGTCTGAAAATGTTAAACGCCATCACAGAAATCACCAGAAAAAGGGGCACACTGTAGGCCAGCATGGTGAGTGTTTTTCGCTTTATACTTTGTTCAGCAGGTTGAGCATGACTGTGAGTCACTTTGTTTCTCCCAACCCCTGTGCGCTGATATTTGCAAAGTTTCGCAATTGGTTGACCAGTTCCAGCCGTTCTTTTCCAATTTCTTCAAATGTGCGAACAGCTTTGTTGAGCCATTTACCAATGCCGGCTTGTTGCTCGGTGTCAAGCACTACAATTTCTGATGCAGCTGCTTTCATTTCTTGCGGATTCAACCCGTGAGTTGCTGCCAGCCGTTGAATACGCTGGCCTTCCTCAACAGAATCCGGTTTCTGGGTGTAATACTGCCCGGCAACCAGCATAGCTTGTGACTGTGGGGTAATCTCAATCCAGCGACGTGTATATTGCAACCCGGCGTGGCAGGTGGCAAACGCGGTGCGGTTTTTGGGCATTTCTGCCAGCCGGCGCCACGATTCGATGCAGGCTTGCTGTCCGGTTTCGGTAGATAAAATCAGGTGGCAGAACCGGCATGAATTGCTAATCATTGTGATGGGGTAACCGGTCGGGTCTGTAGTTACAGCACCCACATTAAGTACCTCTGCAAAAAAATCCTGCATTGATTGAGCACATTTAAGGGGGATAGTTTCAATAGAAACGGCCGGCTGATTTTCCACCGCAACCATCAACTGCCCATCTGTTGAGTCGCCGGAAAGTAACGCTTCTACTTCATCTCGGGAAAAGCGCCACTGGTTTCCAACTTTAATGCCTGTCAGACGTCCGTCTTTGAGCATCCGGTAAACCGTGGTTCGGTCAATATTGAGCAAATCAATCAGTTGTTTGGTTGACAGTAAAGTTCCCACGAAGCGTTATTTCACCATTCGCTATAGCCGTACGTAACCAGGGGGTTCCGGTGATGATTATCGCCGGCAAGTTGAGTTGTGATTTATGGTAACGGTGTAGTTTTCTTGGAGCAAGTCGGCAGAATTTTGCAGTCAATGCAATAGCTTGCAATACAATGCAATAGTATATTGAGTTAAAAAATAATGATAGTGACATTTGTCACGTCTAAATAGTGACATTTGTCATATATCTAAAATCGGGCGGGGATATGCTTGAAAGGAAAAGTTGGCATGCAAAAATTTTGCCGCAGGAAAGTGGTGTTTTTACGTGCGGGGAAAAGAGCTTCTTTGGAGATTATTCGGGGGTATCTGTGCAGCCGGCATCATGCAGGGCTTGCCACAAACGGGCTGTTATTTCGGGGGACAATGCCGGTTCTGTGTGGTGATGCCGCCGGTAGAGTGCGATAGTTTTTTTGGTGGTGTCTACCAAAACCTGGCAGTCTTTGCAATCGCCAAGGTGAAGTTCTATTTCAGCGCAGATTTCGGCTTCTAACTCACCATCAATGTATTCAGAAATCTGGGCCAGTAGTTTGGCGCATTGAGGTGAGTGTGGCGGGTGATGGTGATGGCTACTCAACGGTTTTGCCTCCGTTTTTGCCTCGGTCATTAAAGTAGAGCGACAACTGTTCTCTGAGCAAAAACCTGGCCCGGTGCAACCGAACTTTGAGGTTGCTTGGTGTTATGTTTAGTGCAGCGGCAGCCTCTTTGGTTGACAATCCTTCCAAATCACGTAACACAAATGCGGCACGGAGCGAGTCGGGCAACCGGTCAACTGCGTCATCCATCACCTGGCGTAGTTCGTCATCCAGAGCCACGGTTTCCGGATTCCAATCCCAATCGTGGAGTTGGTTGGGCCAAAATTCGCCGTCGCCGGTTTTGGTGTCATCGTCCAACGAAAGTACAGTGGCTTTTTTGCGGCGCAGGCGCATCAGCCCGTTGTTAGTTGCAATTCTGTAAAGCCACGTACCCAGGCTTGCGTTCCCCCTGAAAGTCTCTGCTCCCTTGCAGGCATTGATGAGTGTTTCCTGCAGCACCTCTTCGGCTTCTATGGGGTGTCCGGTTAAGCGCAGGGCAACGTTGTATATTTTGCTTGAGTATTTTTCTACCAGATCATTGCAGGCGTATTTATCTCCGCGGTGCAATGCCTGAACCAATGATTTTTCTTCTTGATTCATTTGAATTTTCAGGAAGCCATGTTGGCTGCAAGCGAGTTAGCCGAACCTCGCCGGGTTGATTTAAGACGGTTCAAAAGTTCAATCTTGTCTGAATCAGCCAGAATTTGCAGCGGCAAGTGTGGAAACTCTTGCGACAGGTGACTAATGAACGCATGAACTGCCTGATTTGCCAGGCTGCCTTTAGCCCACATTAAATTTATGGGGCGGGAAAGCGAGGTGTTTGTAAACCGAACAGCGTGTAATTGTTGGGTGTTGCATTCCGGAGCCACGGCAAAGTAGGGCAACATTGCGACTCCCAGCCCGGATGCCACCGCCTGTTTGATGGCAGCCGGCGAGTCAAACTCGGCAATAATTTGCGGAATTACGTTGTTTTGGCTGAGTACTTGCATTTCCCAGGCGCGTGTGGGGCTGCCCTTTTCCCGCACCACCAAAGGTTCTTGGGCCAGTGCAGAAATATCTACCCGGTCAATATTCCCCCACGGGTGATTAGGGGGGGTAATGACCACAATGTCTTCACTCCACAGAGGAGTCCATTGAATCGTGCCATCATCATCCAAATCACCTTCAACAATGCCAATCTGAATTTCATTGTCATTAATTGCCTGAATGATTGTTGGTGTGATGGCTGTCTTCAGCGAAATTGTGAGCGCCGGGTGGCGTTGGTGAAAAGTTCTAATCCAGTTTGGCAAAAGGTAAATCCCTGCTTCCGGGTTGGCTCCAATATTGATTTGCTGGGGTTGCGCCAGTTTTTCAACACGCGTCACGGCATCACGAGTTTCTTCGGCCAGCCGGGTGAGACACTGGGCATAATCGGTGAGAATCTCTCCGGAGGGGGTCAGCGTGATACCGCGCCGCCCACGTTTGAAGAGTCTCACGCCAAGGTCAGATTCCAGAGTCTGGATGTGCTGGCTGACCGCAGGTTGACTCAAATAAAGACGTTCTGCAGCCCGGCTGAAACTGCCGGCAAGCGCCACAGTTTGGAATATCTGAAGCTGGTAAAGATTTAACATAATGTGTGCCTTGGTACTCAGATGATTGGGGTTGCCCGACTTCCGCAGAAATCGGGTGTTTTGCCATAAGTAAAACCTTATACTGCGTTAACCCGGTAATAATATATTACAATCCGCAGAATAGCAAGCGATTTGTCATCAAAAATTTGGTTGGACGTGGCAAGTGGTTTAACGGTAATGTTCCGGGGAAACAAAAAATGCACCACCTTCGGGTGGTGCATTGGAGACATTTATTTTTTAGCCGGATTAATATTTCCGGCGGAATTTAACAAAATACCACTGTTTGTTGTTTTCATCGGTGTTAAACGGCACGTCATCTGACAAGCGGTTGCCGTGCGCATCGGCCAAATGAAAAACCCATTTGGTGGTTTCAATGCCGCCGGGTGGTTCAAATTTCACGTTCCCGCTTTTGATGACTTCGCCGGGGGCATTGTACCCTTCGTAGTACCACGTTGACAACGGGCTTTCATACGTTAGGTTGTGGTCCAGCCGGGTACCAACAATCTTTAAATCGCCAATCGGGATTTCGTTGGCGTCAACAATGGCCACATACATTACCAGAAAAGAGTTGGTGGTAGGGCTGTTGAAGAATTCGTTGAGCAAAAAGTCGAACTCCGGCGCGGGTGTGGGCGAAGGCAATGGTGTAGCCGTGGGCGGTGGCGGCGGCACGGTAGCGGTGGGGAGCGGTGTGTTTGTAGGTAGTGGCGTAGCCGTGGGCGGTGGCGTATTGGTGGCAGTTGGTGTAACGGTTGGTGTGGCAGTTTCTGTGGGTGTGGCGGTTGGCAGCGGCGTGTTGGTGGCGGTCGGCGTGGCGGTTCCGGTGGGGGTTGGGGTTAGTGTGGGCAGCGATTGTGCGGCATGGATTTCTGAGTTGCCGGGGTTGCCTTCAATTGCGCTCATCAGGCCGGCTACAATACCTTGCAACAGACTATCAGGAGCGACGGTGGCTTGCCGCGTGGGTTCAGGTTGATTGGCGTAGTAGCTCAAATCGAGCGTGGGAAACGGTGTAAATGTGGGTGATGCTGTTGGAGCCGGCGGGGCAACGGGAGATGCCTGTTCTGTTTGTGTAGTTTCAGCCGGGCTTTGCGCCGGTGGCTGCTGGGCGCGCACCGGCGGCGAAACAGCCTGCACCGGCGTTGGGGGAACTGTTGCAACCAGAGTGGGTACATCTGCAGTTGGCGGCATCTGTACAATTTCTGCCGGCGGTGCTTCCGGTTCAACCGGCCCCGTCGCCTGGAATCGGGTCTGGTCGGGAATTGGCGCGGCGGTAGCCTGGCGCGTAACCGTCTCTAGTGGCGGCAGCGAAGCAATTCGGTGAGTGGAGGTGTCGCCCGACGCAACAGAACCGCTAATGAGCCGGGCGCTCAGACTGAACGCAAATCCGCAGGCAACGGTACCTACGGCCAACACAATAATCATGATTGGGTAAATGGAGACGTAGGCCAGGATTTCTGTGAGTGGGAGCGTGCGCCGTTTCACCGTTTAACTCTGCTTTCTGTGCCTCGCAGCACGTTTGATGAATTATTTCAACAGGTCACCAGATATGTTTACCTCTTCTCCTCTAAGTTCCCCGGAGATGTGGTGTAGTGGGCTGTGATCCAGTTGTTCAAAGGGGGTCTGATTGTATTCTTTAACATTGTAACAATAACAAGTGTGAAAT
>RFJF01000891.1 GCA_003695455.1 Chloroflexota bacterium | reverse complement strand
GCGGTGGCAACTCCGGCGGTGGCAACTCCGGCGGCGGCAACTCCGGTGGTGGTAACTCCGGTGGTGGTAACTCCGGCGGCGGCCAAAGCTAATCGTTCGCAGGCAGCTCAATTTTAAGTAATTGAGACCACGGTCGTAACAAGACACAGAGGGTGCTCTCCCCGGCAGCTCATCAAAGGGAGAGCACCCTCATCCCCGCAATTTCCTCTTTGTCCCCGTAACGCCACAGTTTGCAACATTAACAATTATGAAAAAAAATTTTTATTTGAGTCATTAAAATATCATTTAACAATAGTAAACTTGAGGCAGGGCCTAAATTCGATTACACCAGATTGGGCACGATGGTTGTAAAAAATCTTCTATAAAGTACAATAACACCTTGGGGGGGATGTATGTCTTCCAAACAAACCAACACAAAACCAGAAACTCATCAGAAAAGATTGTGCCCGGAATGTCTGGCCGTGCACGCTGCCGGCACACCTCACGATAGAGACAGCTTATTTTACAATTGCACATTTTTTACAGTGAACGGCCGGTGGCCTACCTGGTCCGATGCGGTTGCTCATTGCAGCCAGGAAACCCGGATTATGTGGGGCGAAGGCGTATTCAATATGTTTAAATTGGTTCAGGCAAATGGACCGTACAAGCAGGAACACACATCCGTGCAAAAACGGTTGGTGTGATTGGTTTTACCGGTTTCCATTTGCGTAACGCTAGGGGTAGATGATGGTTAAGCGATACAATTATGGGATATTTGCAGGCGTATTAACGCTTTTATTGTTACTTATATTACCGGGGCAGGCCTGGGCGCAGGATGAGGGCTGGCCTCCATTCAGATACAGAGTTTCATCCATTTACGATAACGGCAAAATTACCTACACAATTCGGTTTGACTCAAAAGTTGATTGGCCCATGGCGGATGTTGTTTTCAAAATTCCGCTGCCCGAGGGCACCCGTTTTCTGGAATCCGGTGCCACCGACGCCACCGCTACCTCGTTTGACGGCGCGGAAGTCACCTTTTTTACACCCACACTTCACAAACGCATCCGCGACGCCTGGTTTACCGTTGAGGTTACAGACCCCAACAAAACAGAATTTACCACCCACAGCTGGATTGCCTGGAAAGGCCAGGTGCCCGGCGATTACCTGACCGGCGATACCACCATTGACATTACCAAAACGCCCCTGGTTTGGCAGAAACCCCGCTCGCGGTTGCGGCTGGAGGCCGGCGCAGAACTGGACGGCGATACCGTTACCTACAAACTTTACCCGATAAACATTGGCGGCCGCCGCATGTGGGATTTGTCAATCAATATGCCGCTTCCGGCCGGCGCTACGTTTATCGAGGCTACCGCCCCGCCCGGATTTGAAGCCGGGTTCGACGGGGAGAGCGCGGTCTTTTCAACGCTTGAATTCGCGCGCCGCACAGAAGTTGAGCCGCTGACTGTGAAAGTATCAATTGCCGGCGCGGGTGACGGACTGGTAGAAACCCGCGCCTCGGCGGTGTGGAACAACGTGGGCCGGAACGCGGACCAGATTGAGAGCACGCAGACCGGCAGAATCATTGTTCAGCCCGGAATGCGGCAGGCTGTGGTTTCTGATGTAATCGGTGACACACCGTTTTCCAATTACGATGTAACCAGCGTGGAGTTTGCCGAAGACGGCCCAAATTTGCGTGTCACATTCTTTACCGCCGATTCAATGGGGCCAAAAGGCACCCCCGTTGAACATTACCTGTACATTGACGCCGATTGCAATGTTGAAACCGGCAAACCCCGGGGGCCGGTGGGGGCAGAATACTGGGTGCGCTACCGGCGAGAAAACGGCCGCGGCTACCTGTACACCTGGAGCGCCGAAGAAAGCAAATGGGCCACCCGTGACCGCATTCCGTCAAAATCCGGTGATGCATCGGCTGCAGTGCGGGTGCCGTACGATTCCATTTCTTCGACGGTGGACCAGCACTTCTGCTGGCTGGTGGCGTCCCGGAACCGCACGGAAGAATATCACCCCGGCCCGCCGCTGGAGTGGGTTGGCACCGATGCCCGGCTGCGGCAGTTTACATTCTCGGCGCCGTTGAAGTAGCGGTTGGTTCTCTGAAACAAAAAACCGGGTTGCAATACCCGGTTTTTTGTTGCCAATATTCAGTTGAGGCTGAGTTGCCCACACCGCCTACATTTACCGGCTACAGTGTATCAGAAAAAAGCATACCACCCAACCCCACAATAACGCCAACATGCAGCAGCCATTGCCCAACCACCAAAAAAGACAGCATGGGTACAAATTGGGCAATGAAGCTGATAATGACCAGGGTCAGGCCAATAATTACCGGAAGTCCTTTGATTAACGCCATTTTGTCGAGCATGATTGTGTCCTCAAAAAAATTATGGTGGGCTGGTTTCCAGTTGGTACGGCGCTACCTGTTCAAGCAGGTGCCGGGGAATGTACACTTCAAGCAGCGTGCCGTTGGCAAGGTGCTCTTCTTTTTCAACAATGGCCTGTTCATACAACATTGCAACCAGGTCGCCGCGTTGGTAGGGAATAAGCAACTGATGCCGCCGGCGCTCGTTTTGCAAAATACCTTCAATTCTGTTGAGCAGTGCCGGTACCCCGTAACCGGTGATGGCACTAATGGCCAGACTGTTGGGGTATTGGGCCAGTGATTCTGTGACCTGTTCAGGGTTTTCCAGGCGGTCTACCTTGTTCAGTGCCACCAGTTGCGGAATATCTGTGGCCCCCAGTTCTGCCAGCGTTTCGTCCACAATGGCGGCCTGTTCGGCCGCATTGGGGTGGGTAATATCTACCACGTGCAAAATCAGGTTGGCTTCCAGAATTTCTTCCAGCGTGGCCCTGAACGCGGCCACCAGCCCCGTAGGCAGTTTTTGAATGAATCCCACTGTATCGCTGAGCAAAATCTGGCTGCCGCTGGGCAGCGTAATGCGGCGGGTGGTGGGGTCCAGTGTGGCAAATAACTGGTTGGCGGCAAGCACCTCGGCGTCAGACACGGCGTTGAGTAAAGTGCTTTTGCCGGCATTGGTGTACCCCACAATAGCCACCACCGGGATACCCCGCAGTTTGCGCTGTTTTCTGTGACGGGCACGGTGGGCGCGAACTTTTTCCAGCGCGCGCTTGAGATGCGCAATTTTATGTCCAATCTCGCGGCGGTCAACCTCAAGCTGGGTTTCGCCGGGGCCGCGCAACCCCACACCGCCGCCCGCGCCGCCGGCCCGTCCACCGGCCTGCCGTGCCAGGTGGGTCCACATTCGGGTTAGCCGGGGCAGCCGGTATTCGTACTGGGCCAGTTCAACCTGAAGCTGACCTTCACGCGTGCGGGCGTGATTGGCAAAAATATCCAGAATGAGCGCGGTTCTGTCCAGCACTTTGACCTTGAGTTTTTTTTCAAGTTCACGCTGCTGGCGGGGGCTGAGTTCATCATCAAACAGAAAAACGTCAATGTCCAACTCATCGCGGTATGCTTGCAACTCTTCAACTTTGCCGCTGCCAATGAGCGTTTCCGGGTTGAAAGTTTCAAGCCGTTGGTAGGTTCCGCCTTCTACATTGAGACCGGCCGTGCCGGCCAGTGTAGCCAGCTCTTGCAGCGAATCTTCCACGTGGAATTTGCTGCTGCGCTGTTTGGGGTTTTTTAATTCAACCCCCACAACAAACGCCTGCTCCACGGGGTCTTCTGTGGGGAGATTTCTTGTGTTTTTTGAAATTATGCAACTCCTGTTACCATATTTCTGCTTGCATACGGTACTATCATGATACACACAACCGCGCCGGCAGGCAACCCCCTCGCGGGTTATCGCAGGGTGACATCTCCGGCCAGAACGGTCACAATTGAACCGTTGGGCTGGCGCAACCGTAATCCGCCGTTTTCGTTGACGCCGGTAACCACGCCGCTGTGCTGGCGGTTATTTTCGGCATTGTGTACCGTGACCGGCTGCCCCATATCAATCAGCCTGCGCTGCCATTCAAAATGGGGCGAAACGCCCTTTTTGAGCGCGATGTACCTTTGTTCAACATTTTTTAAATAATGCTGCAAAATGGGCAACCGCAGATGGTCTGTATCTTTTTCAAGAATCATTGACAGGCTGGTGGCGCTTTCGGCCAGCGGCGGGTGGCCGCTGCCGGGACGATTGGGCCGGTCCGGTTCGGCGTGAGTGAATGAACTGAAGTCTACATTTACATTTAGCCCCAGCCCAACCACCACCCAGGATAGTGTGTTGTTTTCAAATTCGGTTTCTGTGAGCAGGCCGGCCAGTTTTTTGTGGTTGTGCCACACAATATCATTGGGCCATTTGAGCGCGGCCTCAAGGTGGGTGTGGGCGGCAATGGCATCGAGCATGGCCAGTGCGCACAGCATGGTGATTTGCGGGGTTTGGGCCGGTTCCAGAAAATCGGGCCGGAACAACAGCGATGCCAGGATGCCGGAGCCGGCCGGGGCCATCCAACTGCGCTGCAACCGGCCGCGGCCCACCAGTTGCTCGTCGGTAGCCACCAGCATGCCCTCCGGCGCACCCGAACGGGCATACTTTTTCAGGTCGGTGTTGGTTGAGCCGGTCTGTTTGGTATAAATTACGTTTTGCCCAAATGTATACGTGGGCAGTTTGTTTCGGATTAAATCGCCGGAAAGTTGCGCTGTCATGAATCCCTCCTGTTGGCGGCATGGTACCTCCAACCCGGTATTCTGCAAATTCGCCCAAAATACAGCAATCTGGTACAATCGGTGGTTGGAAATGTGCAGGCAAAAGGCAGACAGATTATGACATTTGAGCGTTTGTATACACCGTGGCGAATGAAATACATCATTTCAAACGAACAAAAAAAAGGATGTGTTTTTTGCGATAAATTACAGCAGGATGCATCGCATGACCGTGAAAATCTTGTGGTTTATCGGGCTGAAGAAACGTTTGTGCTGATGAATCTGTTTCCGTACAACGTGGGCCATTTGATGATCTTACCCCGGCGACACTGCGCCCACCTGACGGATATGCCGCGTGAAACCCAGTTTGAAATGATGTTGCTGACCACCTATTTTACAGAAATATTGGCCGCCATTTTGAACCCCGAAGGGTTCAATGTGGGAATTAACGTGGGTAAAGCCGCCGGTGCCGGCATTGACAGCCATTTGCACTTGCACATTGTGCCTCGGTGGGAAGGCGACAGTAATTTTATGCCGGTTTTGGGCCAGACGCGTGTTTTGCCGGAAGAGCTTGAAATCACGTATGATAAAATTCTGGCCGAAATGAAAAACCATCCGCCGCCAACTTTATGATGTTTTCTCTCCGTTCCTCAAAACTCTTGCGTTAAAATGTAAAAACCTGCGTTCACAAAAACGCAGG
>RFJF01000890.1 GCA_003695455.1 Chloroflexota bacterium | reverse complement strand
GCCGACTTCAAATTGACCGGCGTGGCCGTCAACCAGCCGCCCTACACCACCTACCTGCCCGTCATCCAAAAAGATGCCGCCGCCGCGCCCTGACCGCCCCCGCCTGAACATTGTCTCATCCGCCAATTCTGGCTATAATGTGGCCCAGCAGTTACATCACGCCGAGGTTGCCCCCATGAATTATGAACCCGTCATCGGGATGGAAGTACACATTGAACTGGATACCCGCAGCAAAATGTTTTGCAGTTGCAGTGCTCAATTTTTTGGCATTGAACCGAACACCAACGTTTGCCCGGTCTGTCTGGGTATGCCCGGCGCGCTGCCGGTCATCAACAAACGGGCCGTGGAATTCACAATTATGACCGGCCTGGCGCTGAACTGCCAGATTCAGCGCCACAGCGTGTTTGCCCGCAAAAACTACTTTTACCCGGACCTGCCCAAAGGCTACCAGATTTCGCAGTACGAACTGCCGCTGTGCCTGAACGGATACGTGGACATCCAGACCGAAGCCGGCCCCAAACGCATCCGCGTGCGCCGCGCTCATCTTGAAGAGGACACCGGCAAATTGACCCACGTGGGCGAGCACAGCCTGGTAGACCTGAACCGCGCCGGCGTGCCCCTGCTTGAAATTGTCACCGAAGCCGACATCCACTCTGCCGAAGAAGCCTACGCCTACGTGACCAAACTGCGCCAACTGGTGCGCTACCTGGGCGTGAGCACCGGTGATATGGAAAAAGGCGCCATGCGCTGCGAAGTCAACCTCTCGCTGAAAAACGCCGAATCCGGCGAGTGGGGAACCAAAGTTGAAGTAAAAAACCTCAACTCGTTCCGGGCCGTGCGCAACGCCATTGCCTACGAAATTGAGCGCCAGACACAGGTACTCAACAGTGGCGGTACCATCGAGCAGGTGACGATGGGCTGGGACGAAAGCAACGGCCGCACTGTGCTGCAGCGCACCAAAGAAGGCGACACCGGCTACCGCTACTTCCCGGAACCGGACCTGCCGCCGCTGGATTTGGAGCAAGCCTGGATTGACGACATCGCGGCGGCGCTGCCGGAACTACCCGACGCCAAACTGGCCCGCTACACCGGTGATTACGGCCTGCCCGCCGCAGATGCCGCTGTGCTGGCCGAAGACCGCGCCGTGGCCGAATTTTTTGACGCCGCCGTGGCCGCTGCCACGAACGAGGTGGACGTATCGCCCAAGCTCATCAGCAACTGGGTTTCCGGCGAACTGTTCCGCCGCCTCAGCGAGTCCGGCGCAGACATTTCTGCCGTAAAAATTACGCCGGAGCAACTGGTGTCGCTCATCAAACTGGTGGCGGGCAACACCATCAACCAGTCGGCCGCCAAAAAAGTGTTCGGGGTCATGTTTGACAGCGGCCGCGCCCCGCAGAACATTGTGGAAGAGCTGGGGCTGCAGCAAATCAGCAGTGCCGACGCGCTGCGTCCCATCGCGCAGCAGGTAATTGCCGAGCACCCCGGCCCGGTTGAACAGTTCAAATCCGGCAAAGAAGGCATCATCAATTTTCTGGTGGGGCAAATTATGCGTGCCACCCGCGGCAAAGCAGACCCCAAACTGGCCGAGCAAACGCTCAGAGATTTGATG
This sequence comes from Chloroflexota bacterium, assembly GCA_003695455.1. Taxonomy (GTDB): domain Bacteria; phylum Chloroflexota; class Anaerolineae; order 4572-78; family J111; genus J095. The sequence continues at coordinate 562 of RFJF01000890.1, read as the reverse complement.
CAAGATTAATCCAAAACGCCGGACGGCCTGCCATCCGGCGTTTTTATGACATTCATCCATACCACATGTGATGTTTGTAACTAACCCCCTTTTAATTTTTCTGCTATACTATTGACAGGTAGCCGGCCACAATAGCCGGTTAAATATTCAACAAATACGCTTGTTTCACAAGGAGGTGCAACAGGGCTGATTTGCAGGATGTTTGAGCGAACCACTGTTGTGCGTTCGCTTTTTGGTTAGACAAGAAACCATCATTTATTATTGGTCACTGGTCATTTGCTTCCTAACAACTCCTGACCCTTGACCCCCTATTGTCAAAGGAGACCAACAGTTATGCCAGAAAACAATCCCTTCAAAATTGCGCAACAGCAACTGGACGAAGCCGCCGCCATATTGGGGCTGGACCCGGCTACCCATGCTTTGCTACGCGAACCCATGCGCGAATTAACCGTCTCCATTCCCTTGCGGATGGATGACGGCAGCGTGCGGGTGTATCGTGGTTACCGGGTGCAGTACAGCGATGCCCGCGGGCCAACAAAAGGCGGCCTGCGCTGGCACCCGG
>RFJF01000889.1 GCA_003695455.1 Chloroflexota bacterium | reverse complement strand
TCCCTGAAGTGTATCAATCAGCGATTGCAAGGCTTCTTTGGCCACGCCGCTGGGCTGCCAGCCGGCCACGGTGATGGGCTGGTACAAAACATCCGGAATCAGTTCGATATTGATAGTTGACAGCGCGGCCTGGTTTGCCAAATATCGCATCCGGCCTTCGATGCGCTCAATATCGCCCCGAACCTGGGTCAGTTCGCGCTGGACTTCCAGAATATCGCTGGTGCTGCCCACTCGCTGGCGCTCGTTGAGCAGGCTTTGCAGGGCGTTTTCGGTGACTTCCAGATTCTTTTTGCGGGCCTGCAAATCGGTGAATTCTTCTGTCACATCCTCGGTGTTTGAGCTTTCACGCTCAACCCGCAGCGCCATGGCGCGCAGTTGTTCCATCACGGCGGCGTACCGTTCGGCAGGTACGCGCAGCGAAACAGTGCCGCGCAGCACTTCGCCGGATTGGTACACGTTGGAACCGGAAACGTACCCGCCCTGCTCGGCGGCAAGCTGGCTGATGGCCTGCACCGATTCTTCCGTGTCTTTGACCACCATCGAAATATTGCCGGTGTAAATAATCACCCGCACGTCATTTGATTGCGATACCGCGCTGGCCAGATAATCTTCCACCGGCACCGATTCGCCATCGGCAAAGGTGGCGGTTGCGGCAGGGGCCATGGCGGCTTTCTGCTCCACGGCGTCAGCGGACTCGCGGGCCACAGACTCCATCGCCGGCGCGGAGGCGCTCCCGCAGGCAGCCAGCAGAGCTGCCAGCAACGCCAGTAAAATAATGTGGGCAAAGGGGCTGCTGTTTCGGGCTAATTGAAAGATGTTGGGTTTCATTTTCTCCACTCCTTGTTGGTTGAGGTTGTATTCATAACGTCCCGGTGCAACAAAAAGTTCCAAAAATAAAAAACGCCCGCCTCAAAAATGAGGGGGCGAGTGAGGTTATTTACCAGCCAAAGGCCAGCCGTTTCCAGAGGCGCGTTGGAAAATCGTACTGCTTCATTTTTTCCTGGGTCACACTGACCGGGTAGGGAACGCGCCGGTGGGCAAATGTGAGGTTATCTGTATCCAGCAGGGCGTACGCGGCGCGAGCGTCGCCGTCGCGGGGCTGGCCCACGCTGCCGGGGTTGATGATAACCCGCCGTTCTACCAGTTGAAACGGCTCGTCATTAAATGCCGGCACAGATGCGTCACACATGGCGCCCGGTTCCAGAGACTCTTCAAAAATAACCGGGCTGTGGGTGTGGCCCACAAAGCAGTAGGGTGTGCTGAAATGTTTAAAGTTGGGCTGCGCCACGGCCGGGTACAAAATATACTCCCAAATGGGATGCCGGGGGCTGCCGTGTACCAGCGTGTAAATATCTTCTTCTACCAGCGCAATGGGCAGGTTGTCAAGATAATCGTGCACGTCATCGGTGAGTTGTTCGCGCGTCCAGAGTGAGGCAAAACGGGCATCGGGGTTGAAATCGTCAATGTCCAGCTTGCCCAGCACGGCCCAATCGTGGTTGCCGGCAATGCACAGGTGATCCAGCGTGAGGAGAAGTTCTACACATTCATTGGGGTCCGGCCCGTAGCCAACCATATCGCCCAGACACCAAACTTTATCATATAAACCCTGAGCATCTTCCAAAACTGCTTCAAACGCCGCCAAATTCGCGTGAATATCAGAGATGAGAAGGTAGCGCATATGCACCTCGTTGCCGCCGAAGGAATCGTTTTCCCGGCAAAATGGCGTTAGATTTTGTTATCTTACCATACTTCGCCGGTTTCTGCCAAAGCCTTTTATTCCTATTCACGCCCCTTTGGCGCTCAACCGCAAAGCGGGTATAATGCGACAGGAGAAAATTGTGTCGCCAATTGTAGCCCCCAACACCATTGATTTTATCAGCCACAGCGAGCGCCAAACCATCCGGCTGGGCGCGCGGCTGGCCCCGTTTTTGCAGCCCGGCGATGTGCTGGCCCTTACCGGCGAGCTGGGCACGGGCAAAACCCGCTGGGTGCAGGGGGTGTGCCAGGGGCTGGATGTGACCGGCATTGTCAATTCGCCCACCTTCACCCTGGTCAACGAGTACCGGGGCCGCCTGCCGGTTTACCACATTGACCTGTACCGGCTGGCTGGTGCCGCCGAGGCGCTCACCTTTGGGCTGGATGATTACCTGTACGGTGATGGCGTGACCCTGATTGAGTGGGCCGAGCGCGCCGCCGATTTTTTGCCGGACAATTACCTGTCGGTGGAACTGCACCATCTGGAAGAAACCCGCCGCCGGGTGGTGCTGCGTCCCCACGGCGACCGTTTTTTATCGCTGTTGAACGATTACAAAAAAGCCGTTTTCACCCGTTGATTCCTGATGATACTTGCCATTGACACCGCAACCCAATTTGCCGGGCTGGCGCTGGCCGGCGAAGATGGAATTTTTGCCGAAGAAACCTGGTTTGCCGGCCGCAACCACACCGTCGAACTGATGCCGCGCCTGGTGCGCATGCTTGAGCTGGCCCAAATGCCCCCCGCCCAACTGACCGCGCTGGCCGTGGCGCTGGGGCCGGGGTCGTTCACCGGCCTGCGCATTGGGCTGGCCGTAGCCAAAGGGCTGGCC
>RFJF01000099.1 GCA_003695455.1 Chloroflexota bacterium | reverse complement strand
GTATTTTTACGATCAAGATGGCTGGCACCCGGACCACGAATTTCAGACCAGGGCAGGCCGGCAAACCCAACCCAATCCCGCTGCATTTTCACAACCCGTGCAGCCGCAGACGCCAACCTACGCTGCGCCGCCTCCGGCCCAACCCTGGCCGCCCCAAGCCGCGTACCCGCCACAATCGCCAACCCCGTATGCCGCACCCGGCGCAACCGCCGGAGCCGCCGCGCCGCCACCACCCGGCGCAACCGCAGGCCCGTCCGGCACGTGGATGTATTTTGACGGCCAGCAGTGGCTGCAATATTCCACCGGCGAACCCGCCGCCGGTACACCGCCGGCGCCGGCTCCATCTGCAACTCAGGAGCCTGCAAAACCCCAACCAAAAAGCGAGCCGCAAAGTGAACCGGCCGTGGCCGAATACATTGCCGATGACGAGCCGCCGGTTGAAGTGGTAGATGTTGAAGTAATCACCGTGTTTGAACCGGACGCGGACGTTGAACCAGACTCACCCGCCGCTACCGCACCGGCTGCCCCTGCCGCTGCACCGGCCACCGACCCGGCTTCTGCGCAGCAATCCCGACCACGGCGTCAGGCCGCCGAGGTGGCTGCGGCCGCCGCCGCTGCTGCTGCTGCCGCAGCATCGGCTGTAACGCGCGGCGTTCCCAAAACCCCAAAAACCTCCACCTCGCCAATGCCGGTTGACGAAGTAGTGCCGCGCCGCGAAAAAACATCGCCGGAAATCCCGGTGGCAGCACGTTCCGGCTCAAAACTGTCCGATACCCAACCGGTGCCGGGCCGCCGAACCCCGTCTGACTCCAGCCGCCCGGTGTCGCCCCGGCAGCGCACCCGGGCGCCGCACGAACCGACGATGATTATTCCAACCGGGTCAACCACAACCCCCGGCCCAACATCGCGGCCCAAACCGGCTGCCCAACCCAGCCCCACCCAGCAGCGCCGGGCGCGGGAAAACACCCTGCCTATGGAACCCGTGCGCGGCCCCTCGGCCGCAGAACCGGCCGCATCCCGAACCCGCCACCGGCAAGATACACAATCAATGCCGCCTGTTACAGCACCGGCAGGAGCCGCCGCTGCGCGCAGCCAAAGCGGGCCGCAGCCCCGGGTACCGGCCGATGCCGCTACCAAAACATCGCCGGCAGAGCAGCCCCAAAAAGAGGGGTACACGCTGGGCGATGTACTGCGCGCCTTTCCCAGCACGCTGTGGACCGGCGTAGCCGGCGTGGCCGTTCTGCTGGTTGTGGCCGCGGTCATCATTCTTGGATTTATGTACGGGGGCAGTTTGTTTGATTCCAACGCCGCCGTAGCCATTGAAAATCCCACGCCAACACTGGTTGCCGGGCCGCCCGATTCTACCCCCACCCCGGGCCCCACACCCACCGGCAACAGCGCCGCTGTGGCCGCCACACCCACCCGCGTAGCCATGACCACCTTCAGCAGCCAGGAGTTGGACATCACACTGGATTACCCGGAAAACTGGCAAACCGCCGATGACGAAAGCATGGCTATCTTTTCGCCCTCCAAAGATGGGCTGGACCCGGATGCACCCAAAGATGTAACCATGCGCATTGGCAAAGCGGCCGAACAGGACGCCTCAATACCGGATATTCTCTCTGAAGTGTTGTCACAATTCCCGCTGGACGCCGAAACGCTCAACGAAGGCACCATCAGCATTGGCTCACAAACCTGGACCAGCACCCAAATTCGGTTTGACAATGAAGACCTGGGGGGGCAGGGCATTGCAACACTGGCCGTAACCAGTAACAACGGCACAGGCTACTACCTGACTGCGCTGGCGCCGGCATCGGAGTGGAATGAAGTGCAGCCCGTATTCCAGGGAATCATCAACAGTTTCCGCTTTGGCGCAGAAAAAGTTGTGGCCCAGGCTACCGCTACAAAAAAACCAACCGCAACAGCTGCGGCCACCAATGACGAACCCAAAGCCACCGAAGCGGCCAAAAAAGCTACCGCTACACCCGCGGCCACAGCCACGCCAAAACCCACCGCCACCCCGGAAACTACGCTAACGCCGGTGGTCTACGCCATTCAATCTGGCGATACACTGCTGGCCATTGCCGCAAAATTTGGTGTGGATGCCGATTTGCTGGCCTCTGAAAACGGTCTTGATGACCCCGAAAGCCTGCAAATTGGGCAGGAGTTAACCATTCCCTTTACCGCCGAAGAACTGGCTGCGTACAACGCCAACGGCGGTGTTCCCACTGCAAATGACGCCAGCTCAGACACTGCTGCCGGTACTGAAACCCCCGCCGCAGATACTACTCCGGCCGCTGAAACCGCCGCCGCCGAAGCTGCTCCGGCACCAGAAGAGCCGCAGGAAGAAACTCCGGCAGCGCCGGTTAGCGGCAAAATTGTTTACCCGGCCTTTAACCCCGGCAGCAACGTATTTGATGTCTGGTCTGTTGATTTGGCCAGCGGCGAACAAACCGTTGTTGCCGGGGCCGCCAGTCAACCGGCGTTTAACAAAGATGGTACGCTGCTGGCTTACCGTTCGTGGGACAGAGGTACACGCGGCATCTTCTTTATAGATTTTGTGGGTGGCCGCGGCGGCAGGGTCACCCAATTTGTGGAAGATGGACTGCCAACCTGGTCGCCCGATGGCTACAGTTTCACCTTTGCCAGCCGCAAGGAGGGAGACCGGGTGCCACGCGTATACATTGGTAACCAAATGGGTGATGACCCCTTTGCCATTGGGTTTCAGGGCGAATACCCGGCCACATTCCCTGACGGCCGGCTGGTTGTAAAGGGCTGTACCCCCAGCGGCGATTGCGGCCTGTTTGTGATGGGTTCCAGAGGCGGCGGCGCCAAGAAAATTAGTGATCAGCCATCAGATACCGCACCCGCACCCTCACCCGACGGCAGCAAAGTTGCCTTTATGTCTTATGACCGGGGCGGCGCAAACAACTGGGAAATCTGGGTGATGAATGCCGACGGCAGCAACCCGCAAAGACTCACAGAAGAAAGCGGCGCCGATGGCTTACCGGCATGGTCGCCCGACGGGCAGAGCATCGCCTTTGTATCAAACCGCGGCGGGGCGTGGGCCGTATGGGTGATGAACGCCGACGGCAGCAATCAGCGCCAACTCTTTGCCATGAAGGGCGCGCCGGATGGCGTTATCCCCTACGATGAATTCAATTCGAGAGGGTGGCTGGAAGAACGCATCTCCTGGGCACCCTGACAAGATACACCAAAAATTTAAAAGCTCCCGGGCTGGCATGTCCGGGGGCTTTTTTTGTGCCAAAATCAAAATTTTGAAGTAATATTCAACCGGCATTTGCAGATCACATCGGCCCTTTTGGTTCATTGACCATCCAAAACCCCGGTGTTATAATGTCAACATCTTTAACACGACGTCAGGATAATCCATGGCAAATCTTGTTGGCAGAACATTAGGAAAATACAGGTTGGTAGCCCGGTTGGGGCGCGGCGGAATGGCAGAGGTGTACAAAGCCTACCAACCCGGCCTGGACCGGTATGTTGGCATAAAAGTGCTGCACGCGCATCTGGTGGATGACCAGGATTTCATTGGCCGGTTTGAACGCGAAGCGCTGGCCATTGGCAAACTCCGCCACCCCAACATTGTGCAAGCCGTTGATTTTGACCGCGATGGCGAAACCTATTTTATGGCCATGGAATTTATTGATGGCCCCACCCTCAAAGACGAGTTAAAAGCCCGCCGCGTGTCAAATCAGCCGTTTACACTTGACGAAGTTGCCAGAATTTTTTCCGCGCTCTGCAACGCTATTGATTATGCCCACTCGCGTGGCATGGTTCACCGCGATATCAAACCGGCAAACGTGATGATTAGCGATGAAGGGCAGGTGGTGCTCACCGATTTTGGCATTGCCCGCATCATGGGGGCCACGCAGTACACCCAAACCGGCGCGCTGTCCGGCACCCCGGCGTACATGTCGCCGGAGCAGGGGCAGGGCGAGCGCGGCGATGAACGCAGCGATATTTACTCGCTGGGGGTTATGCTATACGAAATGGTCACCGGCATTGTGCCGTTTGACGCAGATACCCCCTTTGCCGTCATCATGAAACACATCAGCGAACCCCTGCCGCTGCCTTCAAAAATTAACCCCAACGTGCCGGAAGCCGTTGAGCGCGTGATTCTCAAGGCCATGAGCAAAGACCCGGATGACCGGTACCAAACCGCGGGTGAAATGGCCGCAGCATTACGAGAAGCAGTCGGGCTTGCACCGGGCGATAGTCTGGCAACTCATCCACTGGTCACTGTGGCCGCAGCGCCGCAAATTCAACAAATTGAACACGAAACCGGCCCAATTTCTTCAATGAATCGTACAGCACTGGGCAACACCTCCAGTGGGGCCACCTCGCCGGCAGCCACAGTTTGGTCCGATGGCTCGACCGCGACTGCCGTTGGGCCAACCGGCGGCAAAGGGTTGCCGCTGCTCGCTATTTTGGTTGGCGGTGGCGTTGTTATTTTGCTGTTAATGGTCATTATTGCAGTACTGTTGCTGCCATCTCTGACAAACAGCACCGATACCC
>RFJF01000888.1 GCA_003695455.1 Chloroflexota bacterium | reverse complement strand
CCCTTTCAGTTGTGGGACGCGCTGGGCGTGGCCCAAATCGTCCAAAAAATGGAAGCGGACGGCCGGACCGTGGCCGGCTGGGTCAAAACGATGCTGGACGCCGGCTGCGACACCTTTTACCGCACCGATGAAACGGGGCGCGTCACCGGCTTTTTTGACTGGGATACCGGCCGGTACCGCAATCTGCCGCCCGCGGCGCGCCGGGTGACAGCGGCCGGGCTGCGCGCCCAACAGCGCCCCGTCGCCGAAAACGCGGGCGCGTCGCTGCTGAACATGGGCGATGGCGTGCTGCTGCTGGAGTTCCACTCCAAAATGAACACGCTCGATGAGGCCGTGATTGAAATGATGGCCGAAGCCCGGCGGGTGCTGGCCGAAGATGACTCTGTGGTGGGGCTGGTGGTGGGCAACGACGGCGAAAATTTCTGCGCCGGGGCCAACATCGCCGTGGTGGCCGGGGCCGCGGAACAGGGGCAACTGGAGCAAATTCGAGCGGCGGTCACATCGCTGCAAAACACACTGACCGCTTTTCGGTACAGCCCCAAGCCGGTGGTCACGGCGGTGCACAACCGGGCGCTGGGCGGCGGCGCCGAGGTGGTAATGGGCGGCTGGCGGGCCGTGGCCCATGCCGAAAGTTACATTGGGCTGGTGGAGCCGGGCGTGGGGCTGGTTCCGGCGGCGGGCGGCGTAACCGCGCTGGTGCGGCGCATCCTGTCGGCGGCCATGCGCGTGCCCCACACCGACCCCCTGCCGGCGGCGCAGCAAATTCTGCAAACTATCGGCATGGCCAAAGTGGGCGGCAGCGCCGCCGAATCGCGGGCGCTGGGTTATTTGCGAGACACCGACCGGGTGGTGATGAACCGCGACCACCTGCTGTTTGCGGCCAAACAAGAGGCACTGTCGCTGGCGGCCATTGCCGCCGGCCCGCCCGCACCGGCTCAGCTGTTTGCCGGCGGGCGAGATTTGCTGGCCGCGCTGGAATCCGGAGTGTGGATGATGCAGCAGGCCGGTTTCATCTCCGCGCACGACGCGCTGATTGGCCGCAAGCTGGCCTTCATCATCGCCGGTGGCGATTTGAGCGCGCCGCAGTGGGTGGACGAACAGCATTTTCTCAACCTTGAAGTAGACGCCTTCATCGAACTGGCTGCCACCGAAAAAACACAGGCCCGCATCCGGCACATGCTCAAAACCGGCAAGCCGCTGCGGAATTGAGGAGGACACACCATGCAAGAAGCTGTCATTGTGAGTGCGGTGCGAACCGCCGTGGGGCGCGCCAAAAAGGGAACGCTGGCCCACACCCGGCCGGAAGCGATGGGCGCGGCGGTGGTGGCCGAGGCCGTGCGCCGGGCATCGGGGTTGGAGCCTGCCGAAATTGACGATGTGATGCTGGGCTGCGCCATGCCCGAAGGTCAGCAGGGGTTGAACATTGGCCGGATTGTCAGCCTGCGGGCCGGTTTGCCGGACAGCGTGGCCGCGCAAACGGTCAACCGCTTCTGCTCCTCCGGCCTGCAAACCATTGCCCTGGGCGCGCAGCAAATTATGGCCGGCATGGGACAGGTGATTGTGGCCGGCGGCGTTGAAAGTATGAGCGCCGTGCCGATGACCGGCGTGCAGTACCGGCCCGACCCGTGGCTGGTGGCGCAGCGCCCGGAAACGTACATCAGCATGGGGCTGACCGCCGAAAACGTGGCCGAACAGTTTGGGGTGAGCCGCGCCGAGCAGGATGAATTTGCCGCGCAATCGCACGAGCGGGCACTGTCGGCCATTGCCGCCGGCAAGTTCCGCGATGAAATTGTGCCGCTGACGGTGGAAACCGTGTCGCTGGGCAACGGTCAGCGCACCGAACACCGCACCACCTTTGACACCGACGAAGGGCCGCGCCCCGGCTCCACTCCGGCGGTGCTGGGCAAGCTGCGGCCGGTGTTCAAGGTGAACGGAACCGTGACCGCCGGCAATTCCAGCCAGATGAGCGACGGTGCGGCGGCGGTGGTGGTGATGTCCCGCCAAAAGGCCGAATCGTTGGGGCTGGCTCCGCTGGCGCGATTTGTGAGTTTTGCCGTGGCCGGGGTGGCCCCGGAAATTATGGGTATCGGGCCGGTGCAGGCCGTGCCAAAGGCGCTCAAACTGGCCGGTCTGTCGCTGGCGGATATTGACCTGATTGAACTGAACGAGGCGTTTGCCGCGCAGGCGGTGGCCGTCATCCGTGAGTTGGGACTGGACCCGGCGCGGGTCAACGTGAACGGCGGAGCCATTGCACTGGGCCATCCGCTGGGGGCCACCGGGGCCAAACTGACCACCCAACTGCTGTACGAGATGCGTCGCCGGGGCAGCCGCTACGGGCTGGTGACCATGTGCATCGGCGGAGGAATGGGCGCCGCCGGCATTTTTGAAAATTTATGACATTTATCAGCCACAGCAGGACGATTGTCACTATCGGCAAGCGGCCAATCATCGTACACTGGTAAACGTGCGGTTCGCATTTGCAAAATATAGTATTTAAAGGAGAAATTGAATGACTGCAGAATTGATTGACGGCAAAGCCATTGCCAAAACCATTCGCGGTGAAATTGCAGCCGAAGTTGAAACCCTGAAAGCCAAAACCGGCAAAGTTCCGGGGCTGGCAGCCGTGCTGGTGGGCCAGCGAAAAGACTCGCAGACCTACGTGCGCATGAAAAAGAAGGCCTGCGCCGAAGTGGGCATTACCTCGTTTGGGCATGACCTGCCGGAGGATATCAGCCAGGCAGAATTGCTGAAAGTAGTGCAGGACCTCAACGCCAATCCGGATGTGCACGGCATTCTGGTGCAGTTGCCCCTGCCGGACCACATTGACGATGAAGAAATTCTGGGCGCCATCAGCATTGAAAAGGATGTGGACGGTTTTCACCCCATCAACATTGGCCGCCTGTCGATGAAACGGCGCGACCCGCTGTTTGTGCCCTGCACCCCCAAAGGATGCATTGAACTGCTGGACCGCAGCGGCGTGGAGATTGAAGGCAAGCAGGCGGTGGTGCTGGGCCGCAGTAACATTGTGGGGCTGCCGGTTGCCATGCTGCTGCTGCACCGCAACGCCACGCTGACCATTTGCCACTCGCGCACCAAAAACCTGCCGGACGTGGTTCGCCAGGCCGATATTTTGATTGCGGCGGTAGGCCGCGCCGAGATGGTTCGCGGCGACTGGGTGAAGCCGGGCGCGGTCATCATTGACGTGGGAGTGAACGCGGTAGACGACGCTACCAAAAAGAAAGGCTACCGGCTGGTAGGCGACGTGGCCTTTGAAGAAGCCAAAGAGGTGGCCTCAAAAATCACACCGGTGCCGGGTGGCGTTGGCCCCATGACCATCGCCATGCTGCTGCGCAACACGCTTGACGGGGCCAAACACGCCTGGGGCGTGGAGTAACTTTTACCCAACCTTTACTTGTGAAACCTTGTACTCAAGGTTGGGTTGTGGTACAATATTGGTACAAGAATGGAGCGGGGCCAACACCTACGGCAATGCAGTTGGGTTGTGCAGAGGGTTCAAACCAGAACCCGCCGCCCTGAAATTTTTACACAACAGACCCCATGCATCCATTGCAACGCCCTTCAAATTGAGGGGCGTTGTTATTTTTGGCAGATTATTTAGCCCCAAACAGGCCGGAATCGCCGCGGACTTTTTCTTTTTCGGTGTAGCCGTCTTTGGGACAGCGCCAGTTGATGTACATCACAAACGCATCGTGCTTGTCCCGTTCTGCGCCGCTTTCCTTGAGCGGCCCATCGCAGCGGGGACAGCGGCGGCCAATCAGCGCCCGGCCAACCAGCAGCGCAGCAAATAACAGCAGAAACAGGTACACAAAACTCAGGCTCACAAACAGCACAAAAAAGCCCGCCACCGCCGCCAGCCCAATCATCACTCTGGCGCTGCCCAGCAGTTCTCTGAGGTCGTAAAAGAAGTGTCCCTGCCGAATCAATTACAACTCCACCACGTCGGGGTCGCCGGCTGAAGAGACCACCACCCGCCACTCCTGCTCGTTTTCGTCAAAATCGGCAATTTTATCGAGCGGCAATTTCATATATTTGCCGGAACCTTCCACCGCCACCCGGCCATCCGGCAGCAAAATCTCTCCGGAACCGAGAAATATCCTGCCCTCGTCCTCGGTAATGCGCCCCACTACCCGAATTTCGGCATCGGTGGGTACCGGCTTTTTGAACTTGATGTCAAACTCCATTGTCACGCCCCAGGTTGGCTCATCATATTTCATCATAATGGCCCGGCCAATGGTTTCATCCAGAATAGCGGTCAGCATACCACCGTGCATCCGGCCGGGGTAGCCCTGGTGCTCATCTTTTGGATGAAAAATCGCCAGCAATTCACCGTTGTCCAGTTCGTAAAAATGGGCGTGCAGGCCAAACGGATTTTTGAGTCCGCAGACCACACACATTTTGGAATTGGGTTGTTTTCCGGTAACTTTGTGCTGCATTCATCTCTCCAAACAAGGTTTTCGGGTTGCAAAATGCGGGTTTTAGTATAACATACCCGTCAACCTTGTCAACGACGCGCCAACGATTCACGTTTGCGCGTTTTCCATTGGATGTTTGGAGGAGAATTTTGATCCCGCAGCAAATTCAGCAACTGGTTGAAGCCGCCATCAAAAAAGCGCAGAAAAAGGGTGATCTGCCCAAATT
>RFJF01000887.1 GCA_003695455.1 Chloroflexota bacterium | reverse complement strand
CTTACCAACAAGCTTCGCGCCTGCTGGCGCAGATGGAATTGTGAGCAAAATGAACGGAACTTTGATTTTGGGCGACTGGCTCATCACCGGCGCCCACCAACCTCCCAAAGCCAACTGGGGCGTGCGCGTGCTGGGCAATCAAATTGCCGCCGCCGGCCCCCACGCTAACCTGCGGCGCGACTTTCCGGATGACGCGGTTCACGATGCCGGCGGCCACGTGGTTGCCCCCGGATTTGTCAACGCCCACACCCACCTGTACGGCACGCTGGCCCACGGCATCCCGCTGGACAAAGCCCCGTCCGATTTTTGGGCCTTTCTGGCCGATTTTTGGTGGCCGCTGGTAGAAGACGCGCTGGACCACGAAATGATAAATGCCGCCACCGACTGGGTCTGCGCCGAAATGGTTCGCGGCGGGACCACCAGTTTTTACGATTGTCTGGAAGCGCCGTTTGCCATCCCCGGCGCGCTGGTCGCCCAAAAAGAGGTGGTGGAACGGCGCGGCCTGCGGGGCATCCTCTCATTTGAGGCCACCGAGCGAGTCAGCCCGGAAAACGGACAACTTGGCCTGCGCGAAAACGCCGATTTTATTGACCTGTGCCGCACCGAGGGTGGGCTGGTGCAGGGGCTGATGTGTTTTCACACCACCTTCACCTGTTCCGCCGATTTCATCCGGCAGGCGTTTGCGATGGCCGCCGAGCGGGACACGCTGACCCACTGCCATTGCAACGAGGGGGTACACGAGCCGGAATACGCGCTCGAACATTTTGGCGTGCGCACGCTGGAATATTACGAGCAACTGGGCGTAACCGGCACGCAGATGCTGGCCTCGCAATGCGTGCAACTGAGCGAGCGCGAGCGGCAAATCATCGCCGAACGGGGCATCAAAGTGACGCATATGCCGCTGAGCAACTGCGAGGTGGGCGGCGGTATTGCGCCCGTGCCGCAACAGATCGCCGCCGGAGTCACGCCCGGCCTCGGCTCCGACGGCTACATCAACGATTTTTTTGAAGTGATGCGCGGCGCGTTTCTCATTCACAAGGCGCACCAGCAAAATCCGCAGGTGATGCCGGCCCACACCGTGTGGCACATGGCCACCGAGGGCGGGGCGCAGGCCATCGGCCTGCAAAACGTGGGGCGGCTGGAGCCCGGCTGGGCCGCCGACCTGCAAATTATCCGGGCCGACCTGCCCACCCCGGCAGCGGCGCACAACCTGTTTGAACAGTTGTTGCTGTGGCGCAACCACACCCACGTCCGCGATGTGATGGTAGCCGGGCAGTGGCGCACCCGCAACGGCGAAGTGCTGGGCGCGGATTTGGGCGCGATGCGTGCGCGGGTGCAGGCCGCCGCCGAGCGAATGTGGCAAAAAGCTCGATGACCGGCCTGCAGCAGCAATCGCAGCGGCTGGTGGTGGGGATTTCCGGGGCCAGCGGCGTAATTTACGGCATTCGCCTGCTTGAGGTTCTGCGCAATGTGCCGGACGTGGAAACGCATCTGGTGTTGACTGCCGCCGCCCGGCGCACCATCCCGCTGGAAACGGATACCACTCCGGCGCAGGTGGCGCAACTGGCCGACCACGTGTACCGTTTTGGCGACATTGCCGCACCGATTGCTTCCGGCTCGTTTCACACAGCGGGAATGGTGGTGCTGCCCTGTTCCATCAAAACGCTGTCCGGGGTGGTGAACGCCTACAGTGAGAATTTACTACTCCGCGCCGCCGACGTGACGCTCAAGGAACGCCGCCCGCTGGTGCTGGCCGTCCGCGAAACGCCACTGCACCTGGGCCACCTGCGGTTGATGACGCAGGCGGCGGAAATCGGTGCGGTCATTATGCCGCCCATCCCCGCGTTTTACCACCGTCCGCAAACCGTTGACCAGATTGTGGATCAGACCGTGAACCGTGTGCTGGACCTGCTGCACATCAGCCTGCCCCGCGATTTGTTCCGGCGCTGGCGCGGGCCGGAATCCTCCTGATTTTTTCGCATATACCTTGACATCCCCCCATAAACCGGATATACTATTTATGTCAATCGCACAAATGAGCGAGCTTTCAACGGCGACGGATTCCGCCGTTTAGCACTGCGAGGTGAAATGATGGCAGACAATCAAACGCAAATGTTTCCGCAGCCCGGCGTCAAAGCGCCGTTCGGGCCGGCGGTGGCGCAAATCAAATCACTGGATTCCAACTCAACGTTGCGAGAGGCCGCCGGCGCCTTTCACGATTATATGCGGCGGCAGGGCTTTTCTGAACACACAGTCAAGGCGTTTGCCGGCGACCTGCGTCTGCTGGTCAAATATTTTGGGCCAAGTCGCGTTATCAGCAAGCTGGGCACCAAAGATTTGAACGATTTTTTGACGTGGCTGCTGCACTACCGGGGCGTGCCATGCAGCCCAAAATCGTACGCGCGGCGGGTGACCACGCTCAAAAGTTTTTTTGGCTGGCTTGCCAGCACCAAAGTGATTCCCTACGACCCGTCCGCGGCGGTGATTCACCAGCGGGTGAAAACACCCCTGCCGGACTACCTGCGGGATGAAGAGGTGGAAGCCCTGCTCAACGCCGCCGAGGAAAAATTGAACGGTTCCCGCCCCGACCCGCGCCCCTATCTGCTGGCTCACCTGCTGCTGCAAACCGGCATCAAAAAATCGGAGTGCGTGGGCATTGCCCTGCAAGACATTGACAGCACCGGCGACGACCCCACGGTGATGATTCGCTACACGAACCCGCGGATGCAGCACAAAGAGCGAAGGCTGACCTTCTCCAAAGAATTGCTGCCGGTGCTGGACCAGTACCTGCAAAAATACAAACCGCAGGAAAATCTGTTTGAATGTACCCCGCGCAACCTGGAATATGTGCTGACCGACATTTCCGAGATGGGCGGCCTGTCACGGCAAGCCTCGTTTGAAATGTTGCGCTGGACCTCGGCGCTGCGGGATTTCCGCGATGGAATGGACCCGGAGCGGCTGCGGCAGAAGATGGGGCTGTCAAAAATTACGTGGCGCGAAACCAGTGAAAAGCTGGCAAAACTCCTTGAAAAGGAATCTGCCTGACCCAAATCACATCAACTCACAAAAAACACGCCGGCAACATCGGCGTGTTTTTATTTTGGCGGCGTGCAACTTGTGCAATCCCCACGAATCATTTACCATCAAACCAGCAAACTCGTTGAGGCTGTTCAATGACCATCATCATTATTTTTACCATTGCCCTGTTTTTTGCCGGAGCCGGCACGCCGCTGGTGCGCCGCGCCGCCATTCGCTCCGGTTTCATTGCCATCCCCAAAGCCGACCGTGCTCACACTGAACCGACCGCACTGATGGGCGGGCTGGCAATTTACACGGCAGCCATCAGCGCCATGCTGGTTCTGTTGGCTTTTTCGTGGGTTACGGGCAATGTTTTCCGCTTTGGTGAGTTTGTGAGTATTTTGCTGGCCGGCACGGTGATGTCGGCAGTGGGGTTGTACGATGACCGGCGGGCGCTGCCTGCGCCGGTCAAACTACTGGCGCAGTTTGTGCCGGTGATTATTGTTTTTACGGCCGGGGTGCAGGTTCAGCTCAACTTTTTCCCAAACGCCACCGCCAATCTGGTGCTGAATTTTGTGCTGACCACCTTCTGGATTTTGTACATCACCAACGCCGTGAACTATCTTGACAACGCCGACGGCACGGCAATTATGACCAGCGCCACGGCCAGCGGTATTTTTTTGCTGATTGCGGTTATCAACGGCCAGCAGTTGGTTTCAACGATGGCGGCAGCGGTGCTGGGAGCCAGTTTGGGCTTTGCCCGCTACAACCTGCCGCTACCCAAAAGCACCATTTTTATGGGTGATTCCGGCTCGTTGTTTTTGGGATTTTTGCTGGCCGTGCTGGGAATCAAAATCCGGATTCCCGGCAATACCAATTACATCACCTGG
>RFJF01000886.1 GCA_003695455.1 Chloroflexota bacterium | reverse complement strand
CTTGGCGCACAGCCCGCAGGCGCTGCATTTGGCCGGGTCAACGTGAATCTCGGCCACAGCCAGCGTCGCCGGTTCGGCGGACGAGGCCGGGGCTGCCGGGCGGTTTTGCAGCAACGAGAGTACCCGGTCGCGCTGGGGGGGAACGCTGACCGGCAGCCGTTTGGAAACCGGTACGTTGCGGCCAATTTTTATCACGTCGCGCTCGCTGCGGTCGGCCTCGATTTCACGCCCCGCGCGCCGGAATGAATCAAACAAGCGGCGGCGCAGGATGGGCGGTTTGTCGGCATCTACTACCGGGCGAGCGACAGCGGGCGGCGGTTCAGCCTGCCGGCTGCGCAACCGCACGGGGGTTGCTCCATCCAGCAGGGAAATCCAGCCGTTGGCTTCGGTAACCGCCTGTTCAATGGCCGTGTGAGCCGGGCCCAGCAGGCAGGCGCTGCAGAATGTGTCATCCAGCCAGATGTCTGCGCCGCCGGAGGCCAGCTCAAGCAGGGTTGCCGCCGAGAGGGCCGCCAGACAGCGTTTGGTTTGCACGCCATACGGAGCCGGCCCTTCTGTTGGGTTGGGGTGAATGGGGCACAGCAAATCCAGCGGGTCTGGCGGCATGGCAGCCACGGTTTTTTCCAGTTTGCCGGAAAAGGCGTCGGGGCGGGTATACGCGCCGGTGGGGCAGCGTTGCAGGCACGCGCCGCAACGCAGGCACTCATCGTTGTTGAGTGCGGGGCGGCCATCGGTGATGGTGATGGCTTTCTCGGCGGGGCAAACATCGGCGCACCGGGTACAGTGCGCGCCGCGATGCCGGGCGTTGAGACAGCGGCCCGGATGCAGGGTGATGTCCTCGCCGGTCACGTAATTGGTCAGGTTTAAAATTGTGTCGAGTACACTCATCGGTTGAAAATTATTTAGAAATATTTGCCAGAACTTTTTCCAGCGGCGCGCGCAAATCTGCCGGAATTACCGTTTGCACAACCCCGTCCACGGTTGATTCAACCAGCAACCCACGCAACCGGAGGCGGCCCATCACCGAATTTGGGGTGTGGTACTGCCAGTAGGGCGATTCTTCCAGGTCGTCATCAAACTGTTCCTGAAATTGAGTCCACGCCATTGCGCCGCCGTTGGCCAGCACCTGGCGCAGGGCGTCGTGTTCATTGGGGCGCAATTCCTGCACAATTCTGTCGAGATTAACGACGTCATGCAAACTTTCTACCAGGTATTCAACCAGTTCCGCTTTGCGGAGCGCAGACCACCCGCCGCCAAAAATCACCTGGCGGCCCATACCAACCAGCACCTCTTTTGAGTACAGCGGCAGCGCGTCGGTTACGGTGGGGCTAAGTGTGGTTAGTTTTGTCTGTAGTTTTTTGCGTCTCTTCAGGTCTTGTTGGTGCCGGTACTCAAAAAAACTTTGCCAGTTGGCATCAAAGTTTTCAATTTCATCAATATGATCCAGCAGGTTATGCGCCGGTTCATAATCCGGAATTATATCCAGCACCATTTCCAGGCTGGTTCGCGCCTGCTCCAACTTATTTTTTTCAACCAGAATACGGGCCTGAATGTATCCGTAAAATGCCATTTCAAGCGGTGTAAAGCGGGTCTCATCTGCCAGAGGGGCAATCATTTTTTCAGCGCCGGCTACATCGCCGTCAAAGAGCAGAAACAGAGCCAGGTTGGCCCGGGGAAAGACGTACCCGGGGTCAATTTCTATAGCTTTGTGGTACATGGCTTTGGCGCGGTCATATTGCTCACGCTGGTTGTAAACCATGGCCAGGTTGTTGTAGGCTTCTTTGGCTTGTGGTTCAAGTTTAATTACCTGTAACAGGTATGCTTCTGCCTTGTCCAGTTTATTCTGTTCAAGTGCCTTACCCGCTTTGTTCAGCAAGTTCACAACACGGGGCGAATATTCAACCTCGGGTTCATCTGTAACCTGATACCCGCGAATCTGCGTCTCTTGCCATTCGCCATTTATCCACACCCTGAACGTTTCATCGAGCGAAATCTGCCCGGCCTCTGCCAGCTTACTCAACGCCTGCATCCTGTCGCCATCCTCGCCAAGCTGGCCCAGCGCAAAATTACGCAAGGCATTGTAGGCCTGAGGTGAGCCAATAACAGACAACAGCAACATTCCGCCCATTACCTCATCTTCTTCAAGCATCAGTTTTTGGGCCATCAGCACCAATTGCGGATATTTTGAAACAAAACGGTCAACCTCTTTTCTGAATTTTCTGGCCGACATTTTTGATTCTTTGCTCAAAAGCTGCATAAATGCTGACAATTTGGGCCGGGGCATCAATTCTGTACTGTGGTAGTAGGAATAGCGCGGTAAGAGGCCGGTTCCCGCTTTGCCCTTTTTGAGGGCAGAAAGCACCATATCAACCCACGGCGAATTTTCCCGAATTTGCTTTAACCGTTGCTGGGCCGATTTGCGCCGGCCGGTGTTGGCTTCGGCCACGGCCAGAAAGAATTGAACCTGCCAATCTCCGCCGCCGCGCGTGACGGCAGGTGATGTTTCCGAGGTGCTGTCCAGCGGTTTGAGCCACTGCAATATTTCGTCGTCGGCATCCATTGCTGCGGCGGCTTCGGCCATTTTCAACCGGTCGCCATCATCAAGCGGCGTAATCCGGCGTAGTTGCTCCCAATATACTTGTGCCTCGTCCGGTTGGAGCGTCCACGCCAGTGAGCGCACCAGGTTGCTCAGGGCCTGCACGTTGCCGGGGTTATTTTGCACCACCTTTTTGGCAACTTCATTGGCGCGTTGATGCTGCCCATCAAAAAACAGAGCCATAGCCAGATTGTTATGCGGCGGCGGCCAATCACCCGCAATTTTAATGGCTTTTTGATTCAATGAAATGGCCGTCCGGTAATCATTTTTGTGCAGCGCGCGCTGTCCCTCTTCCAAATATACCAGCGCCTGCTCTGCCTTTTTTACCGGCAAATTCAACATGGCTGCTGTTATGTTGATTTCAGTTTCCAGAAATTCTGCCATCTCCAGCCATGTTTCATCATCAACCATTTCCATATTGTGTTCCTGAGCCTGCCGCATGGCGCGCAGGGTTAGGGCTTTAAAGTCCAGCTGTAGCAGCAGGGGAATGAGCATCTGCCAATATATCGGGTCACGCGTAATGCGCTGCGTCTGTTCAAAAGAATCAAGTGCGCGCCACAAATCTCCGGCGGCTACACAGGCATTGCCCAAAACGTAATGTATTTGCGCCTCGCGGGGATATGCCTGCGCCAGGGGGGTCAAAAATTCAATGGCCTCCCTGGGATTGCCGCTATCAATCAGTTTTTCTGCCTCAGACAGTGTGTGACGCAAATCAACGTCAGGCGTTGATCTGGTAAATGGACCAAAAAATGATGATTCACGTTTCTTTGGCATAAGTTACACCTCGGCGCCGGTTTTAACGCACCTGTTCCGGTTCCATTTGGTTGCCGGTGGTGGCGGGAGTTCGTGGTTCGGTGTCTGTTTCGGTGGATGATGATTCCGGCGTTTCCGGCGGCGCAAACAACACGGAGGCCAAAATCGAGATGAGCAAAATGCTGCCGATGACCCCCAGCGCCCACAGGGGCCGGATGTGGATAAAATCAGACAGCAGCATTTTTGCGCCCACAAACACCAAAATCAGCGACAGGCCGTAGTGCAGGTAGTGGAACATACGCATAATGCCTGCCAGCGCAAAGTAGAGCGCCCGCAGGCCCAAAATAGCAAACACATTTGAGGAATAGACAATAAACGGGTCGGTGGTGATGGCCAGAATGGCCGGGATAGAATCGAGGGCAAAAATCACATCGGTGGTTTCAATGACCACCAGCACCACAAACAAGGGGGTTGCCAGCCAGCGCCCGGCCTGTTTTACAAAGAATTTCTGCTCGATGTAATTGGGCGTTACCGGCACAAAGCGGCGCACCAGTTTTAACACCGGGTTTTTCTCGGGGTCAATGTCTTCATCCTGCTGAAAGGCCAGTTTGATGCCGGTGTAAACCAGAAACGCGCCAAACACAAAAATAACCCAGTGAAAACGGGTAATCAGGGTGATACCGGCCATAATGAACAGGGTACGCATAATCAGCGCGCCCAAAATACCCCAAAACAACACGTTGTGCTGGTAGCGAGGAGCCACGCCAAAGTAGGAAAAAATCATCAGAAAGACAAACAGGTTGTCCATACTGAGTGATTTTTCTATGAGGTAGCCGGTTAAATATTCCAGCGCCGGCTCTGTGCCGGCCCAAAAGTAGATTCCTACGTTAAAGAGCAGTGCCAGCGCAATCCAGAAAACTGTCCAGAGCAGTGCTTCTTTGATGGAGACTTCGTGCGATTCACGGTGGAAAATTTTTAAATCAACCACCAGCAGCACAATGACAAAAATATTAAATACAACCCAAAGTAGAAATTCGTGATTCACTAGGCATCTTCACAGATTTGGTTAGGTCAAAATTTGGCGGTACCTTTTGCAAACCGGCTTTCATCTTTCAATTTGCAGTAATTAACCCTTCAATCATACATCCGCATTGACTATTTCCAAAAAACGCGGGGCGTTTTTTCTGTGTGGCGCAGGAAAAAATGGGTGTACCGCAAATGATTTGACCATATTTTCGAACCGTGTTAATCTGGCTCCGGTATCGTCAACATCCTGCTCTGCCGCCGGCCCCCCTTCCCTGTCGAAAGCTGCACGGTGCAGAGCCGCAGAGATGTTAAGCCGTTTTCTGCCCCTTAACCCCCAAAATCCGTTCTCATTCCCTGATTTCAGAGGAGTTTTTCACGATGTTTGATTTCGATTCATTGGAAATCTGGTTTGTTACCGGCAGTCAGGTGTTGTATGGCGAAGAAGTGTTGCAGCAAGTCAACGCCGATTCGCAGCAAATTGTGGCCGGATTAAATGAAAGCGGCCGACTCCCCGTGCGGGTGGTGTTCAAACCGGTACTCACCTCGGCAGAAGCGATTGCGCAATTGGCCCGCGACGCCAACAATGCCCCCGGCTGCGTGGGTCTCATCACCTGGATGCACACCTTTTCACCGGCCAAAATGTGGATTGCCGGCCTGCAGCAGCTCAGCAAGCCGTTTGTTCATCTGCACACCCAATTTAACCGCGATATCCCCTGGTCTGTCATTGATATGGATTTTATGAATCTCAACCAGTCGGCGCACGGTGGCCGCGAATTTGGCTTCATTGGTACGCGCCTGCGCCTGAACCGCAAGGTGGTCGTCGGCCACTGGCAAGACCCCCAGGTTCACGCCGAACTCAACGTTTGGACGCGCGCCGCCTGCGCCTGGCACGATTCTCGGCATCTGAAGGTGGCCCGCATTGGCGATAACATGCGCCACGTGGCCGTAACCGAGGGCGACAAAGTTGCGGCCCAAATTCGGCTGGGCTACGCGGTGAATGGCTTTGGCGTGGGTGATCTGGTAAAATATGTCAACGAAGCCGGCGAGGAACAGGTTGACCAACTGGTGGCCGAATACGAGGCCGAATACCAACTGACCGACTCCCTTCGCGCCGGCGGCGTCCGCCGGGAATCGCTGCGCGACGCGGCCCGGATTGAGTGGGGATTGCGCGCCTTTTTGCAGGAGGGCGGCTTTGGGGCGTTCACCACCACCTTTGAAAATCTGCACGGCCTCAAACAACTGCCGGGCATTGCTGTGCAGCGGCTGATGGCCGACGGCTACGGCTTTGGCGCCGAAGGCGACTGGAAAACCGCCGCGCTGGTACGCTCAATGAAAGTGATGGCAGCCGGTCTGCCCGGCGGCACATCCTTTATGGAAGATTACACCTACCATTTCAACCCGGCGGGGATGCAGGTGCTGGGCGCGCACATGCTTGAAATCTGCCCCTCGATTGCCGGCGACCGGCCGCGGGTGGAAATTCACCCGCTGGGGATTGGCGGCAAAGAGAACCCGGTGCGGCTGGTGTTCAACGCGCCTACAGGCCCGGCGCTGAACGCCTCGATTATTGACATGGGCAATCGCTTCCGGCTGCTGGTGAACACGGTAGACGTCATCGCCCCGGCCGAACCCCTGCCCAACCTGCCGGTGGCCCGCGCCCTGTGGGTGGCTCGTCCGGATTTAAAACGGGCCGCCGCGGCCTGGATTTTGGCCGGCGGCGCGCACCACACCGGCTTCAGCCAGGCCATCGGCGTGGAATATCTGGAAGATTTTGCAGAAATGGCCGGTCTTGAAATGGTGGTCATTGATGAAAACACCTCCATTTCCGGCTTCAAAAAAGAACTTCGCTGGAATGAGATGTACTATCATTTAGCCAACGGATTTTGAGTCAGGAGATTATTTTTCCTAATTCCTGACTCGCAATCCCTGAATCCTGCTATGCAAAGGAGCATTCAATGAGCAGCAAAAAGTATGCTATCGGCGTAGATTTTGGCACGGAATCAGGCCGGGCCGCGCTGGTTGATATTTCAAACGGGCACGAAGTTGCCACCGCGGTTCACCCCTACGCCAACGGGGTCATTGACGATACCCTGCCCGGCACAGACATCAAACTTGAGCCGGACTGGGCGCTGCAAGACCCCAACGACTACCTTGAGGTGTTCAAAACCACCATCCCGGCAGTGCTGCAACAGAGCGGGGTGGACCCGGCGGACGTGGTGGGGCTGGGCGTAGATTTTACCGCCTGCACCATGCTGCCCACCACCAGCGACGGCACGCCCCTCTGCTTTTTACCGGAGTGGCGCAACAACCCCCACGCCTGGGTCAAACTGTGGAAACACCACGCCGCCCAGCCGGAAGCCAACAAACTCAACCAAATTGCCTACCAAATGGGATTTGACGATTTGATGAACCGCTACGGCGGCAAAATCAGCTCCGAGTGGTTTTTTCCCAAAGCGTGGCAAATTCTGGACGAAGCGCCGGAAGTGTACGCCGCCGCCGGCAAACTCATCGAGGCTGCCGACTGGGTGGTCTGGCAGCTCACCGGCAACGAAACGCGCAACTCCTGCACCGCCGGCTACAAAGCCATGTGGTCCAAACGCGAAGGGTTTCCGCCCAACGAATTTTTCCGGGCGCTGGACCCCCGGCTGGAAAATATTGTGGATGAAAAAATGTCGCGCAATATTTCACCGTTGGGGGCCAAAGCCGGCGGGCTAACCGACGAAGCCGCCGGCTGGACCGGTCTGCTGCCCGGCACCGCCGTGGCCGTAGCCAACGTAGACGCACACGTGGCCGTGCCGGTTGGCACCGTCACCGAGCCGGGGCGGATGGTCATCATCATGGGCACATCCAACTGCCACATGGTGCTGGGCACAGAAGAGCGGGTGGTTCCCGGTATGTGCGGTTATGTGGAAGACGGAATCATCCCCGGGCTGATTGGCTACGAAGCCGGCCAATCCTGCGTGGGCGATCACTTTGCCTGGTTTACCGCCAACTGTGTGCCCGCCGCTTATGAAGCCGAAGCCGCCCGCCGCGGAATTGACATCCACCAGTTGCTGGAAGAGAAAGCCGCCGCGCTCAAACCCGGCGAAAGCGGTCTGCTGGCGCTCGACTGGTGGAACGGCAACCGCAGTGTGCTGGTAGATGTTGACCTCACCGGCCTGCTGCTGGGCGCAACCCTCTCCACCAAACCGGAAGAAATCTACCGGGCGCTCATCGAAGCCACCGCCTTTGGCACACGCATCATTGTAGAAACATTTGAGGCCAACGGCGTGCCGGTCAACGAGATTGTGACCACCGGCGGCCTGCCCAACAAAAACAGCCTGCTCATGCAAATTTATGCCGATGTGACCGGCCGCCCGCTGTTCATTGCCGGCAATATGCAGGGCGGCGCCGTCGGCTCGGCGATGCACGGGGCGGTGGCAGCCGGTAAAGCCGCCGGCGGCTTTGATTCCATCACCGAGGCCAGCCGCCAAATGGCCGGCCTGCGAGACGTGAGCTACCGGCCCAATCCCGCCGCCAAAGCCGTGTACGACCAGCTTTTTGCCGAATATATGACCCTGCACGATTATTTTGGCCGCGGCGCCAACGACGTGATGAAACGGCTCAAATCACTCAAAGCCCAAATCCGCGCCGGTTGAGTTTGTGGAGTTCATCGAGTTTGTGGAGTTTGTGGAGTTGGGTGAGTTGAGAGTTTGGTGAGTTTGGTCACTCGCCGTTCGTCACTCATTGTCACCTGCTCCCTTACTCCATACTCCATAATTCCTACTCCCTGTTCCACCTAATCCACCATATTTCTCAAATAACTGTCCGTCTGTCTTGACAACGCGACAAATATCTTGTATACTCCGATACAAGAACATTTGTTCTGTTACGAGTAAACAATGATTACCACCCACGGACGCATAACAATGATGCTGGGCAAACACCAGCAGCACACCGGGCAGCGGCTTTCGCCGCGCGGGCTGGCCCAACAAGCCGGTGTGCCCAAAGACCTGGTTTACCGGCTCGATGCCGGTCAGGCCCGCTACGTTGACCTGCAAGCGCTGGCTCGCATCTGCCAGGTGCTTGACTGCGGCGTGGAAGATATTTTAAAACTTGAGGAACCTCAAACTTATGTCCCAAACGCCGGTCGCCAATCCATTTGATATTTTGCCGGCCAAACTGTTCAACTTTTTGGGCAGCAAAGGCGGATTGCAGCGCCACTACGTGGCAATCCTACTGCGCATTCACGACATGGCCGAATTCAATCGCTTTGGCCTGACTCGTGAACTGGTTATTGATGAAATCAGCGCCTACCTGGGCAGCGAAGAGGCCCAATCGCTGGACAACGCCGAACTGGACGCCGCCGCTGACGATTCGACCGACCCCAACGACGCCCTGCCGGACCCCACCAACCGGCAGGAGCAAGCCAGTTGGTTTTTGCGCCGGCTGGTAGAAAGCGGCTGGCTTGAGCGCGAACAGCAGGCCGACTACACTGAATTTATCATTCTGCCTGATTACGCCTTTACCCTGCTTGAGGCGCTGCGCACCATTCAGCAGCAAAAACCGCGCGAATACACCGGCCAGTTGTACACCGCCCACCAACTGATTACCCATCAGGGCGATGATTTTAGCCCGGCGCTGGCGCTGACCCAGGCCTACGAAAACGTGCGTCAGGTAGTGCGCGGCCTCAGCGAACTCAACCAGAACATTCGCCGTTACACCGAGCGCGTCACCCGCGACCGCCCTGTATCTGAACTGCTGCGGCTACAATTTGATGACTACGCGCAAATTTTGGGGCCGGCCTACCACACCCTCAAAACGTCAGACCACGTCTCCCGCTACCGCCGCGACATCATCAACCGTTTGCAGCAGTGGCAAACAGACGCCGGCTGGCTGGCTCGCACCGCCGACGAGTTGGCTACCCAAACCCGCCGCACACCGGCCCAGGCCGCCGATGAAATCAACCACTACATCCGTTTCATCATTGACCAAATGGAAAACCTGGACCCCCTGCTGGCAGAAATTGACCACCGCCACAGCCAGTATCTCCGCACCTCGCTGCGCCAGATTCGCTACCAACTGGTCTCCGCCGACGGCAGCTACCAGGACCGTCTGGTTTCGCTGGCCCGCCAACTGGCCGCTCTCCAAAACCGCCGCGATTCCCGGCTGCCCGCCGAAATGCCCGCCTTTCACAGCATGCCCGTGCGCCACCCCGATGCCAACAGCTACTACACCCCGCCCCGCCGCCGCGCCCCG
>RFJF01000885.1 GCA_003695455.1 Chloroflexota bacterium | reverse complement strand
GTGGTGACCAGCGCCGCAGATGAGGCTACCGAGGTGTAGGCCAGCGATGAAATCCAGGTAGCCAGGTGGGCGGCCAACAACACGCCGGCGGCCAGTCCCCAGTTTAAATCGCGGCGATGCAGGCGGCGCAGTTCCGGGCGGTGGCTGCGCCAGACCAGCGGGCTGAGTACCGCGGTGGCAACCATCAACCGCCAGGCCGCAATTACCATCGAGGGTGCGCCGGTGCCATCGGCCTGGGCCAGCCGCACAAAAATGGATGACGTGGCGGCTACAAATACGCCGCCCAAAAGAATCAGGTAGGGCAAAATGCGAGACTGGGCCAAAGAAGCCTCCTGTGGGAATACGCAAATCAGCGAGTGGGCAACCCTGTGACTCTGTACCTTTGCAATCTGTCGCTTGCATCCAATTTCATTCCTGGTGTTAAGTCCCGGTTCCGTCCGATGCTCATGCAATTTGGCCTATAAATGGCCGGGCTTGTTTCTTGCGCAGAGCCCCCTAATATACCAGTGTTGCGGGAATGTGCCAAAGCCAATCTGCTACTCACCCCAACGTGTTGGTTGCTGGACTAATTAATGCAAAATATTATAATGTGGGTATCCGTTTAAAAAGTATCCGTTGCAGGTTTGTCCATTGATTAAGAACCTGATCTTACTCTGTACTGTGTTCCTTACTGCATGTACCGTTGCCACACCGCCGGAGCCTGCGCCTGTAACGCTTCCTGCAACCACCCCTGCCCCTACCCAAACTCTGCCGCCCACGGCTACCGATCCGGTTGTGCCTGCCAAACCAACCGCCACCCCCAACTATCTGTACAGTGAAGCCAATTCTTTTGAAGCCGAATTAAATCAGATATTTGCCCTGCGCAATGGGCAAACCGTTTATATACCCTCGGAGGATCTCACCATTTCTCACATTACCGACATTGAATTTGAATGTCCGGAAAATGCCGAGTGCGAAGTCCCTTTGATTGCCACAGATAAGTTTAAAGTGACGCAGGGCGGCAAACCGTTGGGATACAAACCCTGGGAGCCGGTACTGGAATTTGGGGATTACCTGTTAACCACGGCCAGATTTTACAGCGGTTACAATTATCATGAGCACCGGTTTGAGATTGTGTTGGCTGTAGAACATCGGGATGCTGTGATTGCCAGAGAGCAAACCAGACAAGCCCAGGCACCGTTGGCAAAAATATCCTCAAATTGCGGTTCTACCCCTTCACAATTCATTGCTGTGCATCCGGAAACTCCGGAGGTTCATATGATTGGTATTTATGAATCTTCACCCGGTTTGGTTGAAATACATCTGGAACGAACCGCTGCTCCGCTAATTCTCATTTTATCGGCCCATAAATCAACAACATGGAATCTGCACCTTGCCAAAGGTGTATCATTGCAGAAAATAATTCTCAACGGCGCCAACCCTCAGACTGTGGTTGGCGCAGATGGTGTTTCTGTGATTGACCGCAGCGGCCCCGGCAACAATATAGTGGGGGGTGTTTATGTTTGGCGGGCAAGCGATCTGGGTTATCAAAACGGGGTGGCCCCGGCGTGGATATACCAAATGGAATCGGTTGCCGGAACCCCACTCAACACATTTACCGGATGTTACAAAGCTTCAAAATTCATTATTCAATAAAAAACGGAGACCCCCAACGGGAGCCTCCGTTTTTTGTCAAGCAAATCAGACCTTATTTGGCCGTGACGCCTTTTTCTTTGAGCGCGGCCTGAGCGGCAGCCAGCCGGGCAATCGGCACGCGGAAGGGGGAGCAGGAAACGTAGTTGTTGCCGGCGTAGTGGCAAAATTCTACCGAGGCCGGGTCGCCGCCGTGTTCACCGCAGATGCCAACTTCCAGGTCCGGGCGGGTTTTGCGGCCGTTGGTGATGGCCATTTTCATTAACTGGCCCACACCGTCCTGGTCAATGGTCTGGAAGGGGTTGGTGGGCAGAATGCCGTCTTCTACATATTTCAGCAAAAAGCCGGCTTCGGCGTCGTCGCGGGAGTAGCCAAAGGTCATCTGGGTCAGGTCGTTGGTGCCAAAGGAGAAGAATTCGGCCACTTCGGCAATTTCGGCGGCGGTCAGTGCGGCGCGCGGAATTTCAATCATCGTGCCAAATTTGTATTCTACTTCCACACCCTGCTCTTCCATCACGGCTTTGGCAACTTCTTCAAGCTGCGGCTGGATGAGCTTCAGTTCGTTCACGTGGCCGGTCAGCGGAATCATCACTTCGGGTTTGGGGTTGTAGCCCTGTTTTTTCACTTCGCAGGCGGCTTCAAAGATGGCCCGTACCTGCATTTTGACCAGCCCGGGGAAGACCACGCTCAGCCGAACCCCGCGCAGGCCCATCATCGGGTTGCTTTCGTGCATGCTTTCAACAGCGGCCAGCAGCGCCTCGTCTTCGGCCAGTCCTTCGGTTTCGCCTTTGACACGTTTGGTGATGACGCGTTCAAAAACTTCGTCGTGTTCCGGCATAAATTCATGCAGGGGCGGGTCAATCAGGCGGATAATGACGGGCAGGTCTGTCATGGTGCTGAACAGGCCGGTGAAATCACCTTTTTGGTAGGGCAGCAGGGTATCCAGCGCCTGCTGGCGAACCTCTTCATTTTCCGCCAGAATCATTTTCTGCACGATGGGCAGACGTTCGCTTTCAAAGAACATGTGCTCGGTGCGGCACAGGCCAATGCCCTGAGCGCCGTAGTTGCGAGCACGCTGGGCATCGTCGGGATAGTCGGCGTTGGCCCAAACCTGCAACTTGCGGAACTCATCGGCCCAGGAAAGGAGGGTCAGCAGGTCTTCCTGCTCTTCCAGCGCGGCGTCAACGGTAGGAATTTGGCCCACAAAGGCTTCGCCGCTGGTGCCATCAATTGAAATCCACTCACCTTCTTTTACGGTAACGCCGTTCACAGAAAGTTCGCGTTTTTCATAATTCAGGTTAACATCGCTGGCGCCCACCACACAGGGCACGCCAAACTGGCGGGCCACAACGGCGGCGTGGCTGGTGGCCCCGCCCTCGGTGGTGAAGATGCCTTTGGCAGCCAACATTCCGTGTACGTCATCCGGGCGGGTAAATTGCCGGACCATAATTACGTCTTTGCCCTCTTCTTTGGCCCATTTTTCGGCCAGGTCGGCATCCATGGCTACCACACCCACGGCGGCGCCGGGCGAGGCGTTGACAGCTTTGGCCAGCCGTTTGCCTTCGGCGGCGGCGGCTTTTTTGGCTTCCAGGTCAAACTGCGGGTGGAGCAGGGTGTCTACCTGTTCCGGGGTAACGCGCAGCACGGCTTGCTCTTTGGTGATGAGGCCTTCGTTAGCCATATCAACGGCAATTTTAATGGCGGCTTTGGCCGTGCGTTTACCATCGCGGGTTTGCAGCATCCAGAGTTTGCCCTGTTCAATGGTAAACTCCATATCCTGCATTTCACGGTAGTGCTCTTCCAGTTTGTCGCAAATATCAACAAATTGTTTGTAAACGTCGGGCATTTCCTGCTCAAGTTTGGCAATGGGGTCTGTGTTGCGGATGCCGGCAACCACGTCTTCGCCCTGGGCGTTGATGAGGTAATCGCCGTAGAGCACGCGTTCGCCGGTGGCGGGGTCGCGGGTAAAGGCCACGCCGGTGCCGGAGGTGTTGCCCATGTTGCCAAAGACCATGGTTACAATGTTAACGGCGGTGCCCAGGTCATGGCGAATACCGGCGGCGTTGCGGTAATCAACGGCGCGTTTGCCGTTCCAGCTTTTAAAGACGGCTTCGGTAGCCAGCTTGATTTGCTGGATGGGGTCCTGCGGAAAATCAATGCCGGTTTCGGCTTTGAAGATTTTCTTGAATTCAGCGGTTACTTCCATCCACTGTTCGGCGTTGAGTTCGGCATCGGTTTTAACGCCGGCTTTGGCGCGGGCTTCGGCCAGCACTTCCTCAAAGGGTTCGTCATCAACGTTCATGACTACGCTGCCAAACATCTGAACCAGGCGGCGGTAGCTGTCGTACACAAAGCGGGCGTCGCCGGTCAGTTTGACCATGCCTTCAACCACTTCATCATTCAACCCAATGTTGAGTACGGTATCCATCATGCCGGGCATAGAGAATTTTGCGCCGGAGCGGCAGGAAACCAGCAGGGGGTTGTTGGGGTCGCCAAATTTTTTGCCGGTGGTGGCTTCGGTGGCTTTCATGGCTTCCAGTTCCTGCTCCCAACAACCTTCGGGGAACTGTTCGCCGGCTGCAAGGTAGGCGTTGCAGGCTTCGGTGGTTACAGTAAAACCGGGAGGCACCGGCAGGCCAACGCGGGTCATTTCGGCCAGGTTGGCCCCTTTGCCGCCCAGCAGAGCGCGTACGCCTTCCCAGTCGCCGCCCACAGCTTCTTCGGCCTGAGATACTTCTTCAAACAAATATACCCATTTGGTACTCATTAAATTTTTCCTCCAGAAAAACTTGTCAGAAATTTATGGTTTGGGGGTTAATATAGAAAAACCTCCAACACGCCGGGCGTGAGGAGGCCGGTCATCATTGACCTTTTAACTCGACCCTGCTGCCTGCTTTTGGCAACAGCTCGATAAAAATGCCATCGCGCATTATACGCGGTTGCAATATTTATCGCAAAGATGGGGAATTCGGATGGAATATGGGGTGATGGTAAGCCTGTTAACCGCCAACTTTTGTCCAGCACACCGAATCAAACGCCACGGTGGTTGGGGGCAACTCGCCGGTAACGTTGGTCAGGCGCACGTAACCTTTGCCCGGCGCAAAGCGGAACTGCCCCAGAATTTCCCACTTGCCGGGGTTGCCCTGCTGGTTGACCGGAACTTCGGTTTGGCCGCCGGCGTGGATAACCTGGTAGCGGGCGTAGCTGGTGCCGGCCTTGTTTTTGGGGATAAAGGCCCACACCTCCCACACGCCTTCGGCGGGAATGGCCGGCCGCCACTCGGCCCAATGGGTCTGGTTTTGGGCCGATGTGTTGGCCCACAGCATGGTTCCGGCATACCCCCCCTCGGCCGTGTTCCAGTTTGCCGTTTCTGAGGTAAAAAAGCCGCCGGCCTGCGGGTTTGCGGCCTGGGGGCCAAGGACCAGTTGCATGATTTGAGTTGGGGCAACTTCGGGGGATGGTTCAGGCGCGGGTACATCGAGCATGCCGGGCCGGTGGTTGGCAATAAAATCTTTGGGGCTGTAGTAGTTCTCAAGCACGGCATTTTTGTCTTTGACCGTTGGCGACCAGTTGTTAATGGGCAGCCGTTTTTTACGGATTTCAAAATGCAGGTGAGCAATAAAGCGATTGTTGTCGCCTTTGCCCATGGTGCCAATTTGCTGGCCGCGGCTCACTTTTTGCCCCACCTGCTCTACCAGAATATTTTGCAAATGCGCATACTGCGACCAGACCCGCGTGCCATCGGGCAGGGCGTGTTCAAGCAGCACAATGTTGCCCCACACCGAGTAGTGACCAAATTCAACCACTTTGCCGTTAGATACGGTGTAAATGGGGTCGCCCAGGTCGGTATCACCACCGCCGCGGCCGTTCCAATCTTCGCCGGGGTGCCAGTAGCCCAGCGATTGGTGGTAATCCGGGTCCACCAGGACCGTATCAATTTTGTGGGTTTTGAACACGTCAACATTGGCCCCGCGCGGGCCAACCGGGTAATCAAAGCCGTCAGAAACGGGAACGCCGTCTGATGTTTCCTGGGTCATGGTGAGCCTCTTTCTGTTTATGTAACGTTACTGTAAAAATTCTAACATACGCCGGGAATGGGGTCAACTATAATTAAAAATTGACGGCAGCCCGATGCGGGCGTAAAGTACAACCATCACCAACAAGGATACGAAAATGCTCAAACCCGGCGATTATGCCCCCACCCCAACGTTACAATCTATTGACGGCAAAGCCACGCCGCTGGCCCAATTCTGGCAAACAGGGCAGCACGTGGTACTGGTGTTTTTGCGCCATCTGGGCTGACTGCCGTGACGCGAACATGTTGCGCAGTTGCGCAACCGGTACAACGATATTCAGGCACACCAGGCCGAAGTAGTGGTGGTGTCATTTGGCACAGAATTCTGGGTGCGGGTGTGGCTGGAGCAGACACAGGCCCCCTTTCCGTTACTGCTGGACCCGGAACGGGCGGGTTACAAAGCCTACGGCTTGCAGCGCTCGATGGCGCGGGCGTGGGGGCTGCGCAGTAGCTGGTACTATTTTAAAGCCGTGGTACTCCGGCGACAGCGGCTGCACAGTTCTCACGGCGAGGACACCGGCCAGATGGGCGGCGATTTTATTATTGACCGCCACGGAATTTTGCGCTTTACCCACCCCAGCCAAGACCCCACAGACCGCCCCCCGGTGGAGCAATTGCTGGCAGAACTGGCTCGCTTGCAGGACGGAGCAACACATTTCTAATTTCTATATGAGCTACGCAGTTCAAAACCAGGTTTAAACATTTTAATCACGAATGGCACGAATAAACGAATTTTTTAAATATTTTTAGAAGTTACGCAGTTGCTTC
>RFJF01000884.1 GCA_003695455.1 Chloroflexota bacterium | reverse complement strand
GATGGACACAGATTTTCACAGATTGGATTGATTTTTAGTGGATTTTTTACTTTATCTGTGTGAATCTGTGGGCCTTTTCCAACGCTTTGAGTCCTAGGTAAATAGTTAGAAAATTGATTGCGTGTTACGCCTTTCGCAGTGGCGGCGGCGCGTAAAGCGGATTGAGCGCTTCCGGTTTGGGCCAGTAGAGGCGGGCTTGCAGCGAGAAGGGGCCATCGGGCGCGGGCAGCCAGTTGGATTCCTTGTCCGGGCCGGGCGATTTGTGCTGCAGGTAGATGGTCAGCGAGCCGTCCTCGCCGTATTTCAGCCCCTCGGTAATTGAGCTGATGACGTAGCGGTTGAGCGGGTTGTGGATGAATAGCTGTTCCGGCAGTTTGTACATAGATAACGACCAGAAGGCTTTAACCGGCGGAATTTGGTCTGCCGGAAAGTGCAGGACGTAATTGTGTTTGCCGGCGTCAAGCGCCTCGCCGTCGGCGTCCCGCGAACATTCGGGGTAGAAGGCTTCTTCCAGATTGTTGCCCCACAACCCAAATGCGGCGGCGGCGGCGCGGGTAAGGTATTTGCCCTGCATCGCCTGGCGGTTGCCAAATATGCCGGAAATTAACATCCAGCCATTTTTATACTCTCCTAGCGCTTTTGTTGCCTGCTCAATTTTTTCTGTGGCGCCGGCAATACCGGCTTTAATGGCAGACAGGGTTTCCGCATCAACCTGTTGGGGGTCAAAGGCCAGGCCGGGGCCGGCGCCAATTTTGGCAAAACGGGCCAACAGTTCGGCTTCGCCGGGGTGGGGTTTTAACTGGCCGAGCAAAAAGTTCAGATAGCCGATAAAGCCGGCCGATTTAACCTGCTCAGGGTTCCAGATGGGGAAATCCACGGGGGCGGGGGCCGGCGGGGCTTCCGCGCCCAGGTACGCGCTCAACGGGGCGGCTTGGTACTGGGCCTGAATGGCTTTGACATTTTCAACGTCATCCGGGCCAAAAACCTGCGTCCGCCCCAAAGCCACGGCAAAATTGCTTTCGGCGCGGAAAACCCGGTTGACCCCGGCGGGCTGTTCGCCGTCCCAGTCAGGCCCGGCAAACATGTAGGTTCCGGCTCCAAACCCCGTTGTGCGGGTGCCGATGTAATCAAAATTGTGGGTGTACAAATCAATCAACTGGAAGGAGTAGTAGCGCCGGTCGTGAATGGCCGGAACCTGAAAGATGATGGGTTCGGCGCGTAAATCCAGCCAGATAATCGAGTAAAAGGTATCGTTATTGGGGCGCACAATGGCGGTGTAATCCGGCCCTAACAGCGTTGAGTTGTGTTTGAGCTGGTTGACGGGCGCTTCATACGCCGGCGATTGTTTGTATACGGCCTGGGCAAACAGCATTTTGTAATTATCCAGCATGGGGTAGGCGTAGATATACGCCTCTTCGGCAATTTGTTGAATTTCCTGCGGGGTAAGATTATTCATTTTTTGCTTCCTTTATATTATATAGGAGTTACGCACTTGGTGCTTTGAGAGGGTCTGTGACCCTCGACCACGGCGGTCATAGACCGCCTGCGAGCCAACTGCGTAACTCCTATTATATTGAACTAGGGCAGGGTTTATTGCGCCGGTTCAAAGGTTACGGCAAGCGAGCCTTCGGCGGTGCGCAGTTCCAGGCTGTTGCCGCTAATTTGGTAGGTGGCGGCGGTGCCGAGGGCGGCCAGGTATTCCTGCTCTTGCTCCATAATCCCTTCCGGGGATTCGCAGGCGGTCATAATAGATACCGGCAGCAGGCTAATGG
>RFJF01000098.1 GCA_003695455.1 Chloroflexota bacterium | reverse complement strand
GGCCCGCGCGGCCTCGCTGCCGCCGGATGTCAAAGGTCAATCGTGGGCGCCCGGCGTGCTGGAAGAGCACCAACTGCACGCATATTTGTTGCTGGGGCAGGTGGCGCAGGCCCGGCAGGCGTACCGGTCGCTGTTGGAACGCACGCAGCGGCCCGTGCGGCGGTTGGGCCGGGCGGCGCTGGCACAGGCCCGGCAATATGCCCAATCCGGGCAGGTTGAACAGGCCATCGCCCTGCTGGCCCCCCCCGGCGACTTTCCGGCAGAGGCGCTGAATCTGCTGGCAAATCTTTATTCCTTGCAAAATGATTGGCCCAACGCGGCCCGAACAATGCAATTTGCCATTGCGCAGTTGGGCCGTGTTCCGCCGCCCGGCTGGTGGACCAACCTGGCGCAGTTTACGCTGCATGCCGGGCAGTATCGCCGCCACGCCGAAACCTGGTGCCGGTTTGCGCTGGCAACCGCCCAAAATTCGCAGCGAGCGGGGCCGTTGAACCTGCTGGGTATTATCGCGCTGGGCGACGAAAATCCGGCCCGCGCTGCCGAGTTTTTTGTGCAGGCTGTATTGGCCGACCCTGATGAACACGAACCGGCCGCGCGCGACAACCTGATAAAATTGTGTCGTACCACTGGCGTGACCCCTGCCGAACTGTTCCGCCAACAGGGACACCGGTTTCTGCACCAGATTCAGTTTGAACTGGCCGCACAGGCCTTTGCTGCTGCGGTTGAACTGGCCCCTCACGATGCCGAGACGTACAAATTGCTGGCGGTGGCGCTACAGCGCGCCGGCCGCGAACACGATGCCGTAACCGCCTGGCAGACGGCGCAACAACTGGAAAATGTGGAGGCTGCATGAACCCGTTGCTCTCGCTGTGCATGATTGTTAAAAATGAAGCGGATTTTCTGGGCCAATGCCTGGATAGTGTGCAGGATGCGGTGGATGAGATGGTTATTGTTGATACCGGCTCAACGGACGTCACGCCCAACATTGCGCGGGCGTACGGGGCAAAAATTGTTACCCACCCGTGGCACGATGATTTTTCTGCGGCCCGAAATGCCGGGCTGGCGCAGGCCACCGGCAACTGGATTTTGCAGCTTGACGCCGATGAAATTGTGTCGCCGGAAAGCAGCGCCCAGCTCCGCCCGCTGCTGGCACACACAACCGCCGATGCCCTGCGAGTGCGCATCCGCAACCTGCTGCCGCCCGGCGAACTGCGCGCGTATGACGACTTTTTCCTGCCCCGGCTGTTCCGCAACCGCCCCGATTTTCGCTTTGAACAGCCCATTCACGAGCAGATTCGCCCCTCAATTGAGCGGGCCGGGGGAAGAATTGCAGACAGCAATTTGACCATTTTGCACTATGGTTACGCCCGGCAGACCGCACAGGGCGGGCAATCGCGGGCGCGCCGAAACTGGGCGCTGCTCCAAAAGGCGCTGGCCGCCGCGCCAAACGATGCCTACTTGCTGTATCAGGCCGGCGCCACCTGCAAAGCGCTCGGCGATGAGGCCGGGGCCACAGCGTATTTGCAGCGGGCGCTGGCCGGCGCCGCCGAACTTGAACCTGCCGTGCAGGACAAATTGCTGATGAAACTGGCTCAACTGGCGCTGGCTGCCGATGATTTTGCGGCCACGGTTCAGTACGGGCGGCAAAGTTTGGCGCTCAACCCGGATAACATTGTATCCAAATATGTGGTGGCGCTGGCATTGATGTTTCAGGGAGACGCACGCGGTGCGTATCCCTGGTTTCAACAAATTCGGCAGGCAGCAGATACCGGCCTGACCAACATTGCCGAACTGGACGCTGTGCTGGATTTTTGCCAAAAAACGTTGCGCCACACCGCCCCGTCGCCCTAACGGAATAACTTCCCTGGCTAATCAAGCGTAAAAATCCCGTAAATTTTTTTGAGTTTCCTCAAGTTTGCTACCCCTGCGCCGATAACTCTACCGTAACAATCCAAAATGGCACGTAGTTATGTCAGGAGGTGTTTATCGAAGAGCAGGAACAGGTAGTGCAAGTGGTAGTTGGCCGGCTACTCCATTCAGCCGGCACAGGTTTTACCGGACGGTCTGAAAACAAAATACTTTAAATTTAATGCTATTCAACGGGTAAGGATACCCACTAACAAAACACGGAGGTTTTAAAATGGCACAAGCAGATTTTTCACGGATTGCAACAAACATTGGTGCGTTAAACGCGCTGAACTCGCTGCGGAACGTAAATGCCCGGTTGGGCATTCATCAGCAACGGCTGGCAACAGGCCGGCGGATTAACTCGGCGGCAGATGACCCGGCCGGGTTGACAATTGCAACCAAGCTGAACGCGCGTTCCGAAGGGATGAAACAGGCCCTGGCCAACATTGGTGACGCCAAGAACTTGCTGGCGGTAGCCGAGTCCGGGATGAGCCGGATCAACGACATACTGGTGCAGATGCGCAACAAAGCGCAGGCGGCGGCCAGCGACACGCTGGGTTCCGACGAGCGCGCGGCGATTGTGGAGCAGTTGAACCAGTTTGCGGTGCAAATCAACGATACGGTTGACCAGACCGAATGGAACGGCAACAAGTTGATTGACGGCACCTACAACACCGGCAGCAAAACGCTGACCTTCCAGACCGGCGCGTCCTGCGGCGACAACACCACCCTGAGCGGCCTGACCAACATGAAGGCCAGCAACAGCGGCACGCTGAACCTGGGTACTGCCGGCACCGACACCTTTACCGTTCAGGTAGGCGGCGCGGCCTTGACCTCGGCCAGTAGCGCTTCAGACTTTTCGGCCTTTATGAACACGGTGAACAGCGCCATGGACAAAGTGTCTGCGCAGTTGAGCAAGGTTGGCGCTATGACCGGCCGCTTGACCTTTAAGGAAGACCAGATTGCGGTAAGCCAGGTCAACGTTGAGTCCTCGTACAACCGGATTATGAACGCCGATATGGCCAAGGAGCAGCTCGAAACCACCAAATTCAGCATCCTGCAACAGACCGCCACCACAATGCTGGCGCAGGCCAATATGGCCCCGCAGGGCATCCTGAGCCTCTTCCGGTAAACCACAGGCAAATAACCATTGATAAGTAATGGGTGATTTTATCACTCATTACTTATCGCTACTTAAAAATGTAATCAGGGTAAGGATACCCACGAACAAAAACACGGAGGTTTTAAAATGGCACAAGCAGATTTTTCACGGATTGCAACAAACATTGGTGCGTTAAACGCGCTGAACTC
>RFJF01000883.1 GCA_003695455.1 Chloroflexota bacterium | reverse complement strand
TCCAGGTGCCAGCTTGCCACACGGTAGACCAGCAGCAAAAAGAGCGTGCCGCCCGTAAACCGCAGTACCTGAAACATCCCGGCGTAGCTCAACCCCACCAGCGCCCCAATGCGCCCCATGCCCCACCACAGCAGGTTAAAAAAGACGGGCGCGTTCGGTTCCGGGGTCAGTTTGTTGGCCGAGAGGTTGGCCGTGGTCAGTTCGCGCATCCAGCTAAAATATTGCAGATGGTCCGGCACATCGGCCATCATGCCCATAAATTGCTTGTTAGCGGGGGCGGAGAAGTAAGCAAACAGGTAGGGCAGGCTGGTAAATACCAGCACCAGCACAATGACCCCGGCCACAAACCACCACTCCGATTTTTCCCGCGCCACCGCTACCGGGATGCGCTGTTCTTTGACGTTGGCAAGATTCATTCGCAACTCGCTGCTCATTTACCGGGCCGAAACCACGTTCTGCTGAATATCCACCGGCGTGGTCTGCGCCGTCTGTTTGCCGGCACGCATTGCCAGCCACCACCATGCCGCGCCCAGCAGAATCACCAGTGCCAGCAGGGGCAGCAAACTCCACACCCCGCGCAGCCCCAGAATGGTACCCGCGTTGCGGGCCACGTTGCCGGCCAGCCAGTTGGGCAGGGCGTATTCCAGCAGGGGATTGAAAATGTTGTCGTTGGGAAACGCCTGCTCGGCCAGCGTCAGCCCCCAGGTTGCCACCAGCGACCAACCGGCCAATGCCGCCGCCAGCAACCGGAAGCCGGTTTTCCGGCCCCACGCCCGAAACGGAAAAATCATCGCCGTGGCGGCAAAGGGCAGCGCCGGCAGCAGGTAGCGCGGGCCAATGGCAAAACCGCCCCACCACATCACCGACGATGAATTAAAGAGGAAGATGCTCACCGAAATGAGCAGCGCCACCGTCCACTCGGCGCGCTGTTCGCCGGAGCGCCACCACTGCACAAATCCGGGGAAAACCAGCAGCAACAGCGGCGACAGCACAAACAGGCCGCGGAACAACCCAAAAGTGATGCCCCACATCGTCGCAGGTTGCGGAAAACTGAGGCTCATAAATCCGGTGTGGTGCTGGTCCTGCCACAATTCTGAATAGCTGTAGCCCAGTTCCAGCGGGCCGCCAAAAATGGCCGTGTTGTAGGCCATCCAGCCCAGCGCCACCAGCCCGCCGGTCAGCATTACCCAACCGATGTGCCGCCAGCGGCCCCGCTGCGCCAGCAAAAACAGCGCGTACACGGTCAAAATCACTACCGCCAGCGCGGCGGGATACTCGGTGACCACGCTGTACCCCAGCAGCAGGCCGACCAACAGCAGCACGGGCGCGGTCAGCCGTTCTTTGCGGGTAAACAGCAGCGCGAACGCGCCAAACAACAGCGCCGCGCTCAATTGGTGACCGTAAAATGCCCCGGCGTAGGCAAAGGCCGGGGTGAGCAGGCCGTAACCCAGCGTTACCGCAATCCGGGGAGCCGCCGCCTGGGTGAACTGCCCCAGCAGATTGAACAACAGCACGCCCAACAGCGCCGAGGGCACCGCCGCCACCACAAAGGTCAGCGCCACCTGCGCCAGCGCAAATCGAACTTTTTGGGCCAGCACCCCGGAACCTTCGGACCGCAGGGTAGATTGAAACGCCTGATGATGGGCCAATCTTTCGGTGAAACTGTCCAGCACCGGCAAATCCAAAAAAAGTTTGAGACCGGCGTAAAACGGCATGGCTAAAAAGGCCGCGCCCGGCGCTTTATCGCTGTAGTAGTGTTCGCCAACTTTGGCGTAATCCACGGTGTTCTGCACGTACTTGTCAATCTGAAACGTGCCGTCTTCAACCACCGCCACCACCATATTCAACCGCGAATTCTGGTTGGGGTCGGCCCAACGCGGAAACGTGTAGGCGTAACAGACCAGCAACAGCAAAAAAATGGCAATCTGGTGTATTTTGTTGGCGTTCAGCGCAGAAAACATCGTCACCTGTTTTTGGTTGATTTGGAAATCAGAAACGGGAACGGAAGAAGGAGGCCACAAGTTCCCGTTTCTGATTTCTCAGTAGATAAGCTAACTTCCGTAGCCGTTGGGGTGCGACTGGTGCCACGCCCACGCGCTTTCAATGATGTCTCGCAGGTTGGGGTGCTGCGGCTCCCAACCCAATTCCCGCCGAATTTTATTGCTGGAAGCGATGAGCACATCCGGGTCACCGGGACGGCGGGCCACCACTTCGGCGGGGATGGGGTGACCGGTCACTTCGCGGGCGGTCTCGATGACTTCTTTCACGGTGAAGCCCTGCCCGTTGCCCAGATTGTAGGTGCGGCTGCCGTTATCGAGCGCGCGCAGAGCCAGAATGTGCGCCTGCGCCAAATCCAGCACGTGGATGTAATCGCGCACGCAGGTGCCGTCGCGGGTGGGGTAGTCATCGCCAAAAATGTAAATTTTGTCACGCTTGCCCTGCGCCACCTGCAACACCAGCGGAATCAGGTGCAGTTCCGGGCTGTGGTCCTCGCCGCGTTCCGCCGATGCACCGCAGGCGTTAAAATAGCGCAGCGCCGCGTAACGGAAGCCTTGCGTGCGGTCCAGCCAGTAGAGAAATCGTTCCAGAATATATTTTGATTCGCCGTATGGGCTGCCGGGCACAATCCGCTCGGCTTCGTCAATGGGCATCCGCTCCGGGTCATCAAACAGGTTGGCCGTGCTGGACAGGATGAATTTACCCACGCCGTGCGCCACGGCGCTTTGCAGCAGGTTGAGGCCGTTGGTCACGTTCTCGCCCAGGTAGAGAAAGGGCTGTTCCATCGATTCACCCACCAGCGTGTGGGAGGCAAAGTGCATAATTGCGTCCGGTTTGTGTTCGGCCATGACGGCGTCAATGGCGGCGCGGTCTGCCAGGTCGCCCTGCACAAATGCGGCGGCGGGGTGAACCGCCTCGCGGTGGCCCTGGTACAGATTGTCAAAAACCACCACATCTTCGCCCTGTTGGGCCAACTGCTCTACCACAATACTGCCGATGTAGCCGGCGCCGCCGGTCACCAAAATTTTCATCAAAAAGGTCTCCTTTAGATGTGTAAATAGTGTAAACAGATTTAATTATGACGCTGTGTGAAAAAACTTAGGAAAAAGTTAGAATTTTTTAACTTCGTTGCTTATTTAACGCCTTTTTGTAGCAATCGTCAAGGGGAAGGCAGGCGGCCCGGTAATCATAGGTGGATTGGATGAGCTGCCGCCCGTTTTGGCCCAACTGCCGGGCCAGCGAGGGGTCATTCAGCAGGCGCAGGGTGGCCTGCGCAAAATCGTGGGGGGTATCTGCCACCAGCAGGTGGCGGTCCGGCTCCACGGCAATGCCTTCACAGCCAATAGTGGTGGAAACCATCGGTAGTTCCTGTGACAGCGCGTTGAGAATTTTAACGCGCATGCCGCCGCCGGCCCGCAGGGGAACCACCATCACGCCGGCAGACTGGTAGTAGGGCGCGGGGTCTTCTACGTAGCCGGTCACGTTGACGCCGGAGCCGTTCTGTCCGTAGGCCACAATCTCTTGCGGCGGGCGAGAACCGACCACGTCAAATACCACGTCGGGGCGTTCGGCGCGAATGAGGGGCAAGACCTCTTGCAAAAACCAGAGGATGCCGTCTACGTTGGGCGGCCAAAACATGGTGCCAATGTGCAAAATGTGGCCGGCGTCAGCGTGGCGGGCCACCGGCGCAATTTCATCGGTGTCAATAGCAATGGGAATGACCGTCACGTTATTCAGCGGCCCGCCGGCGGCCTCTTCCAGTGCGGCGGTGTCTTCCCGGCTCACGGCCAACACGGCATCAAATTCGCGGCAGATGCGGCCTTCGTACTGTTTGAGCAGTTGCCAATCCCGATTGAGCAGCCATTTTTTGGGGCCGCCGCCCATGGTCTGCCACAGCCGTTTGTACAGCAGCCACAGGGCGTTGTGCGCATCCAGCACTTTGGCCGCACCGGTCACGCGCCCGGCAAACTGGGCCATGTTCAACTGGTCGGCGTGGACAATATCAAATTGCTGGTCGGCAGCCAGCCGGTCAATGAGCCGGCGCATGGCGGCGCGGTCATCCCGTTGCATCAAAAAAGGTTGGCCGGACAGGAAACTGCGCAGCATGTAGTATCCGTCGCGCAGGGCGCCCCGTTGCATCGGCACGGTATGCACGGCGGCGCACACGCTTTGCAGGTGGGCCACTTCGGCGGATTGGTCGCCGCGCACAAACGAAACCAGCGTTACCTGGTGATGTTGGGCCAGATATTTGAGCACGTTCCAGGTTTTTACTTTGGGGCCGCTGTCGGGCGGGTAGGGCAGAACCTGAGTGAGCAGTAAAATTTTCATAACGATTTATTTAGCTCCGAGGCAAGATGTTTGAGGCTGACCACCGGCCGGCCCACGCGCCCCCGGCTGAAAAATCGCAGCAGGCCGTGCACCAGATTTTTGACGGCGGTGAGGACAAAAATCAACGTTTTGAGTTGTCTGGCCTTCCGGGGGCCGTAATGTTTGCTAAAAAAACGCACCCGGCTGCGGTACAGGTCGGCTTCACGGTGGGTGCGGCGGCCAGTGCTGCTGGCGCCGCCCAGGTGGGTAACCTGTGCCTGCGGCTGGTACCACACCTGCCAGCCGGCGCGTTTGAGGGCAAAACACCAGTCAACTTCTTCGGCGTACATAAAATAACCTTCGTCCATGCCGCCGGTCTGCTCAAACGCCTCCCGCCGAACCAGCATGCACGCGCCTTCCACATAATCCACCACCTGCGGCCCTTTTTCGGTTTCCGGCCCCCGGCTGGGGTAGGCGTTGCCAAAGAGCAGCCGCCCCAGCCCGCTGAGGATGAGAAACTCCTGCCACAACCCCGGAAAGGGCGTGTATGATGCCTGAAACGTGCCGTCGGGGTTGCGCAGTTGCGCGCCGATGAGTCCGGCGCGGGGCTGGCTCTGCGCCAGTTGCAACAGCGACTGGACGGCGCCGGGCGTGGCAAAGGCGTCGCTGTTCCACAGCAGAAAATAGTCGGCGGCGGATTGCTGCATGGCCTGGTTGTTGGCGCGGGCAAAACCCACGTTTTTAGTGTTGACAATCACCTGCACGTCGGGGTAATTCCGGCGCAGCATCTCCACGCTGCCGTCGGTAGAGGCGTTGTCTACCACAATGATGTGCAGGTTGAGGTCGGCAGTGTGCCGGCGCAGGGATTCGATGCACTCGGCCAGCAGGTCGCGGGTGTTCCAGTTGACGATGATGGCGGCAACGGTGGGCGGCATCAGGCAGACTCCGGCAGAGGTTCTTCCGGCGGGCGGGTGATGCGGTCAATCGCCACAATCAATCCCATGAATAACCAACTGTACACTACATAATCAAAACCGGCAATAGTTTGGGTGTAGGTAAACGGAAAGAGCCAGTCGCCAAAAATTGCCATCACGGCTGTGCCGAGCGTGCCGGCAAAGGCCACGTTGGCCATGGCTTCGGCAAAATCCCTCCTTCCCTGTAACCGGCGACAAAGCTTGTACCCCTGCCATATCAAGGCGCCAAAGAACCAGATTATCAACCCCAAACCAACAATACCGGTTTGGGCCACGGTATCAATCAATGAACTGTGGGTTGCCATACCATCGTGCCGGAAATAACTCATATAATAAACGGCGTAGCCCGCCGGGCCGGTTCCCAACAGTAAATGTTTGCCGGTAACACGCCAGTTGACTTCCCAGGCGGCCAAACGTGTGTTGCCACTTTCAGATTCTTCATTGGCCAGCACGGTACCAAAATAATAATCGGAATTGAGGGTGATAAACAATGCCATGGCCAACACACCCACCAGAAACAGCCGTTTGGAGCGCATAAACAGCAAAACCGCTAACACTAACACAGACGGCAGCCAGCCGGCTAGCCAGCTAATCCCCAGAAAAAACCGAATGTAAAACCACAAGCCGCCAATTGCCAGCAGAAAAATTCGCATAGGCCATGGTATATTACGCACAAACAACAGCAGCCCCACAGTAATGGCCACAATCCACATTGAAAACAGACCGCGGGTATTGGCCTCAATCACCTGCTGCATATTAAAGTAGTTGGTGGCCCCCACCACAGCGGCAACAAGCATGATTGCCGCCATAATTTTTACCTGCCTAAGCGAGGTAATATAGTTGGCCGCCAGCAAAAATGCCACCGGCAACATCATCATGGTCAGGGCGGTTGCAACCTGAACAAACGCAAATTTCTTTGAAAGCTTGGCAGGGTCGGCCAGCGGGTCCATAAAAATATTGCTCCAGATGAGAGAGAGCCAAATTACCAGCATAAACCAGAGCAAAGGTTTGGTAGCCGGTGAC
The DNA here is from genome assembly GCA_003695455.1 of Chloroflexota bacterium. Taxonomy (GTDB): domain Bacteria; phylum Chloroflexota; class Anaerolineae; order 4572-78; family J111; genus J095. Next base: position 4,782 of record RFJF01000883.1, on the reverse strand, counting down.
GGGGCAAGGTGAACCCGTTTTTCAATAATCAACATCACCACCAGCGCGTTGCCAAACATGAGCAACGTTACCAAAAAACTGTCCACCAACCGGCTTTCGGTGCCGGTTGACAGACTAATGGGCACCAGTGCCGCCGCAAACAGGATAACAATAGGCCCCCACGTTGGGCGCAAAACCAGGCCATGCAATCCCAAAAGAAGCAGCGGAAAAGCAATTACCCCAAAAATGAGCAGTGGATTAACATCGTTAATACCAATGCCCGCCAGCGGCGCAAGCAACAACACTGCCGTTACAAGCACAAACCGCAACAATATGCGGCGATTTCTGTCCAGAAATTGCAAAAACGGCAATATTCGGAATGCCAGCCAGCGCGGCAGCAATGACAGGGGGTTATCAATTAACCGTTCCATGACATTGCCTCTTTTACCCGGCCTGCTGCAACTTGTTCAACAAACGCCGTAAACTGTTCACCAATCGAATCCCAGCCGTATTTTTGCTCAACCGTCTGCCGCCCGGCCCGGCTCAGCGAGGCCCGCAGTTGGGGGTCTGCCAGCAAGCGCAACACGGCGGCGGCAAATTCGGCGGGGGTGCGGCCCGGCAGCCAGTCGCGCCCTGGCGCAAGGTCCAGCCCCTCGGCGCCCTTGGGGGTAGCCACCACCGGCGTGCCCAGCGCCAGCGATTCAAGCACCTTGAGCCGGGTGCCGCCGCCCAGCCGCAGCGGCACCACGTTGACCCAGCTTGCGGCAATTTTGGGCCGGATGTCATCCAGGTAGCCGGTGAACGTCACGGCCTTATTTTTGGGCAGGCGGTCCAACGGCACGCCGTTCAGTTTGCCGGTTACAAATAGCCGCGCGGTTGGCCGTTCGGCCAGAATCAGCGGGAAAATCCGGCGCAGAAAATAATCCACGGCGTCAAAGTTGGCATTGTAGGTGAGCGCGCCGGAGTAAATGAGCGTGTCCGGCTGTGGTTGCGCCAATCCGGGGATGTGATGGCGCGTGTCTACGCCGTTGGGTACAACGGTGATAGCGCTGTACCCCGGCACAATGGTTTGCAGCCGGGCCTGCTCCGGGGCAGATACCACGGTGCAGGCATCAAACTGCGGCAGCAGTTGGTTAACGTAGCGGGTGAGCTTCCACCAGGTGAGCCGGCTGCGCCATTTTTTGAGCGGATGTGTTTGGCGGGTGAATTTTTCGTGCAGGGTGGTCAGCTCAATTTCTTCAAATATTTTGCGCACGCCGGTCAGCGGCGCGGCGTACAGGGCCATATCAATTTGCGAGGCAATCACCACGTCAAACGGGCGGGCATTCAGCATACGGTGCAGTTTTTGTTGCAATTCCGGGCTGAACGTATCCAGCACAGAACGCGGCTGCGGCGAAAGGTAGCCCAGCAGCGCTCTGGCCCGGCCCGGCTGAAATGGATGGTAGGGCACGGTTTCAACGGTTTTACAGTACGGTTGCAGGGCCTGCAACTGCACCGGCGAAGGCGGCTGCTCAACAAACGACAGCAAGCTGACGCTGTGCCGCCGCGACAGGCTTTTGAGCAGGTTGAAAATTCTGATGCGTGAGCCGTTATCTGGCGGGTAGGGAAACCAGCGCGACAGGAACAAAATGTTCAAAAAAATCTCCTCAAATTACATCCACGCGGCCAAAATGGCCGCGCCGGTAATCGCCAATGGCCTGCCACATGGCCCGCCGCTGGGGGGCTTTGTGCCGCCATTTGGGTTTGACGCTCCAACTGAACAGGGTACGGGCGTAATCCAGCGCGGTACGCAGGCGGGGACGCAGCCCGGCCCGCGCGGCGTTCAAAAACAGCAGCCGGTTGCGGGTCATATAATAATGTACCTGCGGAGACGCCTCGCGGGCCTGCGGCGAAATTTTGTGCCAGATTTTTGCCGCCGGCACGTGCAAAATTTGGTAGCCGGCCCGCGCCGCCCGCACACACCACTCGGTTTCTTCATAGTAGGCAAAAAAACGGTCATCCAGCAGGCCAATTTGTGCCACCACATTCAGTTTGATGAGCAAGGCGCAGCCGGTGACAAAATCTACCGGGCGCGGCGCGGTTCCAAATTGGCCGGTATCTTTTTCATTCAGGCCGACCATTGAGGTAACGCCGTTGCGCCAATCTATTTTGCCGCCGGCAGACCAGAGGGTAGCGGGGGCATCAAAATAAAAAATGGATGGGCCAACAATGCCGATTTTTGGGTCGGCGGCGGCGGCGTCAACCAGCAGCCGCAAAAATTCCGGTGAAACTTCGGTATCGTTGTTGAGCAGCAGGGCGGCATCAAACAATTTCTCCTGCGCGTACCGCAACCCGATGTTGTTGCCGCCCACAAACCCCAGGTTGGTTTCGGTTTCAATCAGGGTTATGTCCGGAAACTCAGCGCGGATGGCCGCCACGGAATCATCGGTGGAGTGGTTATCAACCAGCACAATTTCAAAGTGGGGGTAATCCACCGTGTGCAGCGAGCGCAGGCAGGCCAGCGTGTCATCGCGGCCGTTCCAGTTGAGGATAATGACGGCCACATTCATTGAGATGAACTCCACCCTAATTTACGACGCAAACTCATCCATCCTCCCTGAAGCAGGGCGGTTTCTGAAGCGTTAAACGGCCGTAACAACAGCAGCACTCCGCCGTACACGCCTGCGCCCACCGCCACCACCGGCAGCAGCGGCCAGTCTGAAATCAGCAGAATTACGCCGCCCATCACCAGCCCGGCCACCAACGGTTTAAAAAGCGTGTTCTTTAAATCCGTCAGCGGGAATTCATCGTGTACCACCCAGTAAAACAGGGCCAGCGAGACAACCTCGGTGAGGATGGTTGAGGCCGCCGCGCCCACGTACCCCCAAATGGGGATGGCAATTATGTTGCTGACCAGATTTAAAATGGCCGAAGTCATATACACGCGCACCGCTTTGGTTTCTCGGTCTGTGGCGGTGGTCAGTTGCCCAAAAAGCGAACTCAGATACAGCAGCGGCAGCGCCCAAATGAGAATGGCAAACACCGGCACCGAATTGGCGTACGCATCGGTGTAAAGCAGCGTAATGATGGGCTGCGCCAGCAGTGTGCCGCCTACGGCAATGGGAAAGGAAAAGGACCACAATAATTTAAAACCGGAGTGGAAACTGCTTGCCACCCGTTCGATAGAAACACCGTAGTAGCGGGACAACTGCGGCCCCAGGGTAGAGAGCAACGCTGTTTTGATAAACATCAGCCGGAATATCAGATTGTAGGCCGCCTTGTACCAGCCCACTTCTTCCGGCGAGCGCCACAGCGACAAAAGCACCGTATCCAGGTCGGTAGCGGCTACCAGCGTAAATGTGATGATGGCAAAGGGCAGGCTTTTGCGCAGCAGCGGTAGCCACAGGCTAAAATCAATATTGAAGTGAAGATTGGCCAGCTTCAGCCGCCGAATGTATCTGGCGCCCAGCACAGCGGCCACCGGCACACCCACATAACTGGCAATAATCAACCCGTAAAACGAAAAACCATTCAGCAATACCAGCGTGCCGGCGGTCACAAAAAATACCTGAATGACGGCCGATAAAATGGCCGTCTGGTCCAGGCGTTCCTTGCCCTGTAAAATAATATTGACTGGCCCCAAAAATGCGTGCAGAAAAAAACTGAAGCACACCAGAAAAATCCCCAGCACCATTTCTGCTGAATAACCGGCCACATACCAAGCGCTCGATGTAATGACCACCGTGGCAACCGTAGACAACAACAGCCGGATCAGCACCAGATTCCAAAAAAGTTCATCTGGTTTGCGCCGCCCACGGGCAATCTCGCGGACGGCAAGCTGGGTCATCCCCAAATCGCCAATAATCGAGAAGATGCCGGCATAGGCCAGGGCAGTGCTGTACAGGCCAAAACGTTCGTCGCCAAGCTGACGCACCACGTACACCGTAAAAATAAAACTGAGCAGTTTGATAATACTATCTGACGCCAGAAAGTAGGTGGAGTTGCGCAGCAAAGTGCGGGCAGCGTCGGCGCCGCTTTCAAGTTGTTGTTCCGGGTTGGGGCGGTCTGCCGGAGGCTCAACCGACATATGCAGCCACTCCTTCCCCAAGCGTGCGGTACACCTGTTCCAATTCTTCCATTTCCTGCGGCAGTGATTTGGGCGGTTGAATATTTTGCCGCCACCCGGCCAGCAGCGCCGGATTTGCCAGTACGGTTGATAATTTATCGGCCAGATCAGTTGCGCTGCCGGGGGTAAACAGCAAGCCGGTTTTTTGGTGGGCCACCAGTTCGGCCATGCCACCCAAATTTGAGGTGATGACCGGCGTTTGGTGAGCAAACGCCTCTAAAATTGTGTTGGGGCTGTTCTCGTACCAGATTGATGGCACCACCAACACATCCAGATTGCGGTACACTTGTGAGACCTGCGCGTTATCAAACGAGCCTGAAAAGTGAATATCAAGCCGTTCTGCAGCCGCAGCACGCAATTGCGCCGCGTAACCGGCAAAGTGGCCCGGGTCACCGTAAATGGTCAACTCTGCTTCTGCCAAATCTGGCAGCCGGCAAAAGGCGTCAACCAACACGTGAACCCCTTTGTGCGGCGCAAGCTGTCCAATGTAGCCCACCCGGATTTTGCTCGACGGGTTTTTCTGCACCGGCCAATTTGGAATGTGCCGAAGCCCCTGCCGGATAAACTGCATTTGTTGGGCAGAAAAACCGCGATTGTGGTAAGTGTTAAGTAAAAATTCCGAGGGGCAAATGGCAATATCAACCGATGCCAACGTGGTTTTCAACACATCGGCCCGGCGGGTCATTTCGGCGGTGGTT